>JBKJSW010000399.1:0-9892 GCA_046595765.1 Ahniellaceae bacterium | reverse complement strand
GCCCTTGCGGGCGTCGACGTCGACGCCCGCGGTTTCATCGCCGCTGACGGACAGCTCCGCACCAATGTCGCACACGCGTTCGCGATCGGCGACGTGATCGGACAGCCGATGCTTGCGCACAAGGCGACGCACGAAGCGCACGTCGCCGCCGAAGTCGCGGCGGGCCACAAGCGCGCGTTCGATGCGCGCGTGATCCCGTCGGTGGCCTACACCGATCCTGAAATCGCGTGGGTGGGCGTGACGGAAACAGAGGCCAAGGCCAAGGACATCAAAATCGGCGTCGGCAAGTTCCCGTGGGCAGCTTCCGGTCGCGCGATCGGGATTGGACGTACCGAGGGCTTCACCAAACTCGTGTTCGACGAGGTGTCGCACCGCATTATCGGCGCAGGAATTGTCGGCGTGCATGCCGGTGATCTCATCGCCGAGCTCGCGCTGGCGATCGAGATGGGATGTGAAGCGGCGGACATCGCACACACCATTCATCCGCACCCGACCTTGAGCGAATCCGTCGGCATGGCAGCCGAAGTCTTCGAAGGCACCATTACCGACCTCTACATTCCAAAGAAGAAGGCGTGAGTCGCCCGGTCGTCAGCGAATCGCGAGATCGAAAGCAGGGCCGCGTTTGACTCTCAGTTGAGTTTGGCGCCGGGGTTAACCGGCCCCTCACTCCCTACCCCTCTCCCGTGGGGAGAGGGGTTCAACCCAGTGGCTGCGAATGCACTGCAGTCAGGCGGGGAGGCGGTAGGAGAACTGTTGGCGGAACTGCTCGCGGAATTCGGCCAGCGTGAAGCGCTGGTTCTGCGTGCCGGGAAATTCGATCTTGATCGCGCCCATGAGCGAGGCGATGCGGCCGGTGGTCGCGAGGTCGAGGCCGCGCATGAGCCCGAACAAAAGGCCGGCGCGGTAAGCGTCGCCGCAGCCGGTCGGATCGATCACGCGGATCGGCGTCGCCGGCGGGACTTCCAGCGTGCCGTTGGGTGTGTGGATGATCGAGCCGTGCGGGCCTTTGGTGATGATGTAGGCCTTCACCTTCGAGGCGATGTCGCGCTCGGTCCAGCCGGTGCGTTCGGTCAACAGGCTCGACTCGTAGTCATTCACCGTGACGTAGTCGGCCTGCTCGATGAAATGCCGGAACTCCTCGCCGTTGAACAGCGGCAGCGCCTGGCCCGGATCAAAGATGAAGGGGATGCCACCGGCCGCGAAGTCGGTGGCATGCTGCAGCATGGCATCGCGTCCATCCGGCGACACGATGCCGAACTCGACGCCCGGCACGTCGCGCACGTGGTTTTCATGCGAGCGCATCATCGCGCCCGGATGGAACGCGGTGATCTGGTTGTCATCGAGGTCAGTGGTGATGAAGGCCTGTGCCGTAAACAGTTCCTCGATCACGGTCACCCTGGACATGTCGATGCCGACTCGCTCGAAATGTTCGCGGTAGGGCATGAAATCCTGCCCCACCGTGGCCATCGGCAGCGGGTTGCCTTCCAGCAGGTTCAGGTTGTAGGCAATGTTGCCGGCGCAACCGCCGAACTCGCGGCGCATGCGCGGCACCAGGAACGCCACGTTCAACATGTGCACCTTGTCGGGCAGGATGTGGTTCTTGAACTGGTCCGGGAACACCATGATGGTGTCGAAGGCAAGCGAACCGCAGATCAGGGCCGACATGGAGAACTTCCGCAGGGCAAAAAGCGCGGGCATTGTAGAGCCCAGCGCAAGCTGGACTGTTGTTTTCGGAGGGTCTGGCCATCCGGCGAGACGTGGAAAACCTGCGGAGCGTGCGCTCCGCAGCTACAGGTAGCTATCTGATCGCACGCGGCTGAGCCTTGCCGCTGGGGTCCGCGACCGCTAGATTGGCGCGTTCCCTCGCCACTCCAAGCGGTTCATGTTCAAAAGCCTGCGCGGCATGTTTTCCAACGATCTCTCGATCGATCTCGGAACCGCCAATACCCTCATTTATGCCCGTGGCCAGGGCATCGTGCTGAACGAGCCCTCTGTGGTCGCGATCCGCCAGGATCGCGGCCCCGGCGGCCCGCGCTCGATCGCGGCCGTGGGTTCGGAAGCCAAGCGCATGCTCGGCCGCACGCCGGGCCACATCGTCACCATCCGGCCCATGAAGGACGGCGTCATCGCCGACTTCAACATGACCGAGCAGATGCTGCAGGCCTTCATCAAGAAAGTGCACCAGTCGCGCTTCCTGCGGCCGAGTCCGCGCGTACTCATCTGCGTGCCCTGCGGGTCGACACAGGTCGAGCGCCGCGCCATCAAGGAATCGGCGGAAGCCGCCGGCGCGCGCGACGTGTTCCTGATCGAGGAACCGATGGCCGCGGCGATCGGCGCCGGTATCCCGGTGCACGAGGCACGTGGCTCGATGGTGATCGACATCGGTGGCGGCACCTCCGAAGTGGCGGTGATCTCGCTCAATGGCATCGTCTATGCGCAGAGCGTGCGCATCGGCGGCGACAAGTTCGACGAGGCCATCATCAACTACGTGCGCCGCAACCATGGCACGCTCATCGGCGAGTCGACGGCGGAACGCATCAAGATGGAAATCGGCTGCGCGTACCGGCAATCGGAAGTGAAGGAGATCGACGTTTCCGGCCGCAACCTGGCCGAGGGCGTGCCGCGCATGATCACCATCAACTCGAACGAGATCCTTGAAGCCCTGCACGAGCCGCTCGCCGGCATCGTCAGCGCAACCAAGGCCGCGCTCGAGCAGACGCCGCCGGAACTTTGTTCGGACGTGGCCGAGCGTGGCATCGTGCTCACGGGTGGCGGCGCGCTGCTGCGCGACATCGATCGCCTGCTCGCGGAAGAGACGGGCCTGCATGTGCATGTCGCCGATGACCCGCTGACCTGTGTCGCGCGTGGCGGCGGACGCGCGATCGAACTCATCGACCTGCACGGCGACGAGTTCTTCTCCCCGGAGTAGCGACGCCATGCCGCGCCATCCCGCGGCAGGCCGCGTCGCGCGCAGTTCGCGGCGCCGCGCGGTCCTGCGTCGCAGCGCGACGCGATGAACTACATGGGCAGCCCCGCGGCACGTGCGGCGGATTCGGCGCGCGGCACCCTGCGCCTCGTCATGTACCTGGTGGCGGCGCTGATCCTCATGACCGCCGATTTTCGCGGCGGATACCTCGAGGCGTTGCGCGAACGCGCTGCCACCTTGCGCGGGCCGCTGTACTGGCTGGCGGCGTCGCCGGCGCGCGTGGCGCGCGACGTGACCACCGCCGTCAACGACCAGCGCGAGGTGATCGCCGAGAATCGCGAATTGCGCGAGGCGCTGTTGCGCACGCAGGCCCAGCTCGCGCGACAGTCGACGATGGACGACGAGAACGTGCGACTGCGCGCCCTGCTCGGCAGTCGCTACCGGCTGGCACTCGACGCACAGATGGCGGCCATCGTCGACGTCGATCTCGATCCCTTCCGGCACCGCGTGGTACTCGATGCGGGCAGCGCACAGGGCGTGCGCGTCGGCCAGGCGTTGATGGACGCGCGTGGACTGCTCGGCCAGGTGATCGAGGCGCCGCCGCAGCGCGCGGTCGCTTTGCTCGTCACCGACGCCAGCCACACCACGCCGGTCGAAGTCGTGCGCACGGGCCTGCGCACGCTCGCCTTCGGCACCGGCGATGCCGAGCGCCTGCGGCTGCCGTACATACCGTTCAGCGCCGACGTGAAGGTCGGAGACGAACTGGTGACCTCCGGTCTCGGCCGGCGCTTTCCCGCGGGCCTGCCCGTGGCGACCATCGTCACGGTCGAAGCCGACGACTCGGGCACGTTTGCCGTGGCTACCGCGCGGCCGGCCGCCGATCTCCTGCGCTACGGCGAAGTACTGCTGTTGCGCGAGCAACGCATCGCGATTGACGCGGCGACCAAAAGCACAACGGCGAGCACGCCCATGGGGCCACCGGCCCTGCCTGCGGGCGTGGAAGCCAACGTGCCGCCGGCGATGCGCAGGGACATTGCGGCGCCGTCACCCGCCGCGCCCGCCACCCACGCCACGCCAGGCGTATCCAGTGCCGACGCCGGCGCGCGGCCCCGACCGGCGGGCACGCCCGAATGAACCGGCCGCGAACCTCCGCGTTGCCGCTGCTCGCGAGCGTGCTCGGCGCGTTGTTCCTGACACTCGCCCCGCTGCCCCTTGCGCTGGCCCCGTTCAAGCCTTTCTGGATCGCGCTGATCGTCATCTACTGGGCGCTGGAGCAGCCCGAGCACATGGGACTCGGTCGCGCTTTCCTGCTCGGTCTCGCCTGCGATCTCGCCACCGGTGCGCTGCTCGGCGAACAGGCGCTGCGGCTCACCATCATCGTGTTCATCGTGTTCCGCTTTCGCGCGCGCATGCGTTTCTTTCCGATGCTGCAGCAGTCACTGGCGGTGTTCGCGTTGCTGCTCAACGATCGCATCATCGCCTTGGCCCTCAGGTTGCTGAGCGGGGCTGGCTGGCCGGACGCGAATTTCTGGGGCGCGCCGCTGGTCGGCACCTTGTTCTGGCCATGGTTGTTTCTGCTGCTGGACGAGCTGAGGCGCATGCCTCGGCGCAGCGCGCCATGAAGCCGCTGCGCAACGCGATGGCCGAGGCTTCGCTGTTTCGCCGCCGTGCACTGGTAGCGGGCGTGCTGGTGCTCCTCGCCAGCGCGGTGCTGATTGGGCGCTACTTCGAGCTGCAGGTGCTCCGGCATGCCGAATTCAAGACGCGCGCGGAAGCCAACCGCATCAAGCTGCGACCATTGCCGCCTGCGCGCGGCCTCATCTACGACCACAACGGCGTGCTGCTGGCCGAGAACCTGCCCGCCTACCAGCTCGTGCTGATCCCCGAGCAGGTGGCCGATATCGACGTAACGCTGCGCGAGCTGCGCGCTCTGATCACGGTGAGCGAGGAAGACCTCGAGCGCTTCCGCGCCGGCTACAACGCGGCGCGGCGGTTCCGGCCGGTGACGCTCAAGCTTCGGCTCGACGAGGAAGAGATGGCACGGTTCGCGGTCAACAGCCACCGCCTTCCGGGTGTGGAGATCGCGCCCTACTTCACGCGCCACTATCCGCTCGGGCCTGCCTTCGCTCACGTGGTGGGCTACGTTGGCCGCATCGCCGAAAGCGATCTCGCGCGCATCGACGAGGTGGCGTACGCCGCCACCACGCATATCGGCAAGAGCGGCATCGAGCGACAGTACGAGAAGCTCCTGCACGGCGTCACCGGAGTCGAGCAGATCGAGGCCAACGCGCAGGGGCGCGATCTGCGCGTGGTCGCACGCACGCCGGCGCGCCCCGGACGCAACCTCTACCTCTCGATCGACGCGAAGCTGCAGCAGTCGACGGCGAATGCGTTCGGCGGCCAGCCCGGCGCAGCGGTTGCGGTCGACCCGCGCAACGGCGAAGTGCTGGCGATGGTGAGCCTGCCCACGTTCGATCCCAACCTGTTCGTCAACGGCATCAGCCACGCGGACTATCGCGCGCTGACCGAAGACAAGTCGCAGCCCATGTTCGACCGGGTGCTCGACGGCACCTACGCGCCTGGCTCGACGGTCAAGCCATTCATGGGCCTGGCAGGGCTCGAACTCGGCCTGCGCACGCCCGAGGCGACGACGTTTTCGACCGGCGCTTTCCACCTCGCCGGACAGGCGCGCGAGTATCGCGACTGGAAAGCCGGCGGCCACGGCGCGGTGAACCTGCGCGAGTCGCTCGCGCAATCGGTCAATACCTACTACTACAAGCTCGCGCACGACATGGGCATCGACCGCATGAGCGAGGCCATGCAGCGCTTCGGCTTCGGTCATCGCACGGGGATCGACTTGCCCGGCGAGGAAACGGGCGTGATGCCGACGCGCGAATGGAAGCGGCGACGGCTTCGCCAGGACTGGTACCCCGGCGAGACGGTCGTGGCCGGCATCGGACAAGGTTTCTGGACCGCCACTCCGTTGCAGCTCGCCCAGGGCATCGCGGCGATCGCCAGCGGCCAGCGCCAGCCGTTGCACGTATTGCGTTCGACGCAGGACGGGCTCGATGCAGCGCGCGTTCCTGAGCATCCGGAGTTGCCCGATGGCATCACCGGATACTTCGGCTCCGCCGTCAACCTCGCAGCCGTGCGCGAAGGCCTGGTAGCGGTAATGAACAGCCCAACGGGCACCGCTCGCGCCTCTGCGGCGGGCAGCACCTATCTCATCGCGGGCAAGACCGGTACTGCGCAGCGGATCGGTCGCACCGGTTCGCGCTCGCTCAATCCCGCCAACCTGCCGATGCACTTGCGCCACCGCGCGCTGTTCGTGGGCTTTGCGCCGGCGGATTCGCCGCGCATTGCCATCGCAGTGGTAGCGGAACACGGCGGTGCCGGATCGCGCGTCGCCGCGCCGATCGCGCGCAAGGTGATGGACGCCTGGCTGCTGGGCAAAGAAGTCGAGGCGTTGCCGATGGAGGAAGCTGCAGTCCCCGTCGTACCCACCGACGCCGCGCCAGTGTTGCCCGAGGCGATACCCGCCGCTCCACCGGCGACCGCAACCCGATGAATTCGCAACGACTCTCCGGCATGGCACGCGCGCTTGCGTGGTGGCGCGACCGCCTCGACTGGCCATTGCTGATCGCGCTCGCGATCATCGTCACTGCCGGGCTGGTGACCCTGTACAGCGCCGGGAAGGGCGCCATGCGCCTCGAACTCGCGCAGGGCGCGCGCGTCGGTGCCGGTCTGGTCCTGCTGCTGCTGTTGACGCGCGTCTCGCCCATGCGCCTGCGCTTGTTTTCTCCGTGGGCCTACATCGGTAGCCTCGGCCTGCTCGCGCTCGTTCCCCTGTTCGGGTCCGGTCGCAGCGCGCGACTGTGGCTCGACCTCGGCGTGTTCTACCTGCAGCCGGCGGAACTCCTCAAAATCACCGTGCCGATGATCGTGGCCTGGTACCTGCACGATCGCCCGCTGCCGATCCGCTTCAAGGACGTGCTGGTGTGCGTCGCGCTGATCGGCCTGCCGAGCGCGATGATCGCGCTGCAGCCCGATCTCGGCACGGCCCTGCTGGTCGCCGCCTCCGGTGTGTTCGCGCTGTTCCTCGCGGGCCTCTCGTGGTGGTTGCTTGGCACGGGTGCAGTGCTTGCCGCTGCGGCCGCGCCGCTGGCGTGGTGGTTCTGGCTCAAGGAATACCAGAAAGATCGCATCCTCACTTTCCTCGACCCGAGCAACGATCCGCAAGGCGCGGGCTGGAACATCATCCAGTCGAGCATCGCGGTGGGATCCGGCGGACTTACCGGCAAGGGCTGGGGGCTCAGCACTCAGGCGCGACTGGAATATCTGCCCGAACACACCACGGATTTTGCATTCGCCGTGCTCGCCGAGGAGTTCGGCTTCATCGGCGTCGTGACGATCCTGCTGGTCTATCTTTTCATCGTGCTGCGCACGCTGTGGATTGCGACCGAGGCGCGCGACAGCTACGGACGCCTCGTCGCCGGCGCGCTCGGCCTTGCCTTCTTCGTGTACGTGCTGGTCAATGGCGGCATGATCACGGGCCTCCTGCCCGTGGTGGGCGTGCCCATGCCGCTGGTGAGCTATGGCGGAACCTCCGCGGTGACGCTGCTTGCGGCATTCGGCATCGTGCTCGGCGTGCGCGCGCACCATCGCCTCGCACGATGAGGCCGTCGAAGCCGCCGGTCGACGCACGCTAGAATCCGCGCCATGAACAGATCCCTCGTTTTTATCGGCCTGCTGGGCCTGCCTCTGCTGGTCGCGTGCGCCGCGAACCCGCCTCGCGCCGACGCACGGCCCGTCACCGTCGAAACGCGCCCCATCGCGCCATCGAGCGCCGCTGCGCCGCGCAAGCCGGCGGTGGCCACCGCCACGATTCCTCCGGCGAATGCCCCAATCGCACCGCTTCCGGACAAGTTGCCGGGCGAGACGCACCCGGGCCAGTTCGCGTTCGCGCGGGACCTGGCGCTGAAGCTCGGCCCGACGCGCCCGGATCGCAGCGAGGCGGCGATCAACGCGATCCTCGCGGGCGCCAGCTATCAACAAAGCATCATCGATGCGATGACGCGGCCGGCCGAAGGCAAGCCATGGAGCGACTACCGCCCGATCTTCATCAACGACGCGCGTATCGAGGGCGGCGTTGCCTTCCTGCGCGAGAATCGCGCGCTGCTCGACTCGGTTTCGAAGCGCTATGGCGTGCCCAGCGAAATCATCGTGGCCATCATCGGCGTCGAGACGAGTTACGGCCGCATCACCGGCAACTACCGTGTGCTCGACGCGCTCGCGACCCTCGCCTTCCACTATCCGAAGCGCGCCCCCTTCTTCCGTGGCGAACTCGCACAACTGCTGTCCCTGCCGGAGTCGACCTTTCCGCAACCGATCGCGGCGCTCAAGGGTTCGTACGCCGGCGCGATGGGCTGGGGCCAGTTCATGCCGACCAGTTTCGCCAACTGGGCTGTCGACCACGACGCCGACGGCGACATTGATCTCTGGTCGTCCAAGCCCGACATCTTCGCCTCCATCGCGAAATATTTCGTCGACCACGGCTGGCAGAGCAATGCCCCGGTGGTGCACCGCGCGCGCGCGGAGGCAGGCGCGAAGTCCTATGTCGCGCCCGGGCTCGAACCGTCGCTCGACGTGCTCCGCCTGCGCCAGCTCGGTTACAGCACCGAATCCGCGCTCGACGACAAAATGCCCGCGTCCCTCATCACGCTGCAGGGTAGCGAAGGCCCGGAATACTGGATGACCCACCAGAACTTCTTCGTCATCTCGCGTTACAACCGTAGTCCCATGTACAGCCTCGCCGTGTATCAACTTGCGGAGCGGATCCGGGCGGGAGCCGACGGGGCGTGACGTGCGTTGCGTGTCGCCGCGCGGTCGTCGGCATGCTGGCGATCGTGCTGGTCGCCGGTTGTGCGACTACCGGCAAACCTGCGCCAAAAGTGGTGCAGGCGCAGCGACCGGCGCACTCGCAACGCACGCCGCGCACCCCGGCGGCACCGGTCGACTTCGACGATGTGCAGGACAGCGCGCCGACGACGGTACCCGACGTCAGCCACATCCCGGAACCCGAGCCGCGCGACGAGCCACCATCGAAGTACGGCAACAAGTCCTCGTACACGGTGCTCGGCCGCACCTATCGCGTGATGAGCCAGGATGCGGCGAAGCGGTACAAGGAACGTGGCATGGCCTCGTGGTACGGAACCAAGTTCCACGGTCGCCTGACTTCCAACCGCGAGCCGTATGACATGTACGCGTACACCGGCGCACACAAGACGCTGCCGTTGCCTGCGTACGTGCGTGTGCGCAATCTCGACAACGGCCGCTCGCTGGTGCTGCGCGTCAACGATCGCGGTCCCTTTCACCCGGGCCGCATCATCGATCTTTCCTATGCGGCGGCGATCAAGCTGGGCGTGCACCTGACGGGGACCGCCCACGTCGAGGTCGAGACCGTCGGCCCACGCGGGCGCGCGCGCTGGTCGCGCGACGACGAACGGCGCGCGGCGTCGCCGCCTGCGGATAGCGCGGATGCCGCAGATTCCGGCCCGCGGCGGAACTCGCGGGGCGCGCCACAGTCGCAGAGCCGCGAGCCGCGTAATGTTCCTGCCGCTCCCTTCGCGGATTCGCGCTGGATGGTGCAGGTAGGATCGTTCGCGTCGCTCGCCAACGCGCACCGGTTGCGCAACCAGTTGGAGGATTCCGGTATCGGACCCGTGGTGATAGACGCACCGGATGGCACGGAGGTCCTGCATCGGGTGCGGGTCGGGCCGTTGGCCGGCGACGGCCACACGGCCGCGATCGAACGCCGCCTGCGCGGCATCGGCCTCACCGGAGTGCGCATTCGTGCGCGTTGATTTTTTTCCTTCTCCCCGCACGCGGGGAGAAGGTGCCCGCAGGGCGGATGAGGGGCAGTCGCTGTCCCTCATCGCCCCTCATCCGGCGCTTCGCGCCACCTTC
>JBKJSW010000145.1:0-3856 GCA_046595765.1 Ahniellaceae bacterium | reverse complement strand
CGCGCGCCGCAATTCTTCGCGTATCCGTGGGGTCAGGTGAGCCCGTACCTGGCGGATCACTACCTGCCGAACGAGGTGCGCGCGCACGCACTGCGCGCCGCGTTCACCACCGAACCGGCGCCGCTCGACGGCGCGCGCGATCGCTGGCGCCTGCCGCGCTTCGTGTGCGGCGAACACTGGCGCTCCGCGGACGCATTCGCCGCGCTCATCGCAGCGCATTCCACGGAAATCCAACCCCCATGACCGATCCGGCACGGCACGGCTTCGAGTTGCCCCAGGCGCTGCGCGCGTTTGTCTCCATCAGCGCGATCGACGAGGGTGGGTTCTTCATCGACGATCTGTTCCGTCGTCGTTTCGGCTGCGAGGCACCGCGCATCCCGAACCACGTCGTGGCGTTCGCGCGAACTCAGGATTCACTGCTGCCCATCGCATACGTCCACTTCAACCGGTTGCCCGACATGATCATGGTCGGCGGGTTCTGCACGGACGGCCAGGCCCTGCGGGCGTTGGCGCCAGAGCAGCAGGCGGCCATCCGGGCGGCGGACGGCATCGCCCTGCACACGATGCGCTACGGCTTCGCGCGGTTCGCCGACACTGAAGCGCATTTCGGCTACTGCGGAGATCCCCGCGCCTACGCCGTCGACATCCAGGCGGGTTTTCGCCCCACGGAACACAACAACCTCATCATCCACACACCGCGGCCGCTCGCACCCGCGCGCGAGGCGGAGCTCATCGCACGCGCGCACGCGCTGGGTCCTTTCTAGTCTCCTGCTCTGCGGTCAACAACCCGGGGAACTGGCATTCCGCGATGCCGCTTTTCCCCCTCCCCGTTCACGGGGAGTGGGCCAGGCACTACTTGTCGTTGATGGCGTACGGCGGCAGGCGCGGCTCGACCAGCCGATTGGCGAGCGCCACGTACTTCGGCAAGCCCCGCGTGCGGTCGTAGGGTGGTGTGTCCTCGCCGCGGATCAGCGGCTCGAGGTAACGCCGCGCGGCGCTGGTGATGCCGTAACCGTCCTTGCGGATGAAACTGGCCGGCAGCGTCTTCTCCCGGTTGGCGATGTCGCACAGCGGCGCCGGCGCGACACGCCAGCGATACGGTGCGTCGCGCAGCCGCTCGATCACCGGCATCACGGCGTTCGCGCCGGCCAGTGCGAGGTCGACCGCGGCCTCGCCCACTGCCCACGCCTGCTCGGCATCCGTTGCCGACGCGAGGTGCCGCGCGGAACGCTGCAGGTAGTCGGGCAAGGTCCAATGCACCTTGAAACCGAGCTGGCTGCGCACCCGATCAGCAAGATGCGCCGCGACGCCGCCCAGTTGCGAATGACCAAACGCGTCGGTGCCGCCGGCCTCGGCGACGAAGCGCCCGTCGGCCAGGCGTATGCCCTCCGACGCGACCACGACGCACCAGCCGATGCGCGCCACGGTTGCCTTGACGCGGGCGAGGAATGCCGCTTCGTCGAAGGCGCGTTCGGGAAACAGGATGAGATGCGGCGCCTCGTCCGCGCCGACGCCGGCGAGACCCGCCGACGCGGCAATCCAGCCCGCGTGCCGGCCCATCGCCTCGTACACGAAGACCTTGGTGGACGACTCCGCCATAGCGCGCACGTCGAGCGCCGCTTCCTGCACCGAGACCGCGGTGTATTTCGCGACCGAGCCGAAGCCCGGGCAGCAGTCGGTGACGGCGAGGTCGTTGTCGACCGTCTTCGGTACGCCGACGCAGGCAAGTGGATAGCCCAGCTCGCCGGTGATGCGCGACAGCTTGAGCGCAGTGTCGGCGGAATCGTTGCCGCCGTTGTAGAGGAAGTAGCGGATGTCATGCGCACGCAGCACGTCGATGACGCGCGTGTAGAGCCCCGGTTGCTTCGACGGATCGCCGAGCTTGAAGCGGCATGAACCGAAGGCGCCGCCGGGCGTGTGGCGCAGCGCGCGCACCGCCGCAGGCGTTTCCCGCCACGCCGCGTACAGTTCTTCGCGCAGCACGCCCAGGATGCCATTGCGCGCGGCCAGTACCCGCACGCCGCGACTGCGCGCGCGGGTCAGGACCGCGCTGGCGGTGGTGTTGATCACGGCGGTTACGCCGCCCGACTGGGCATACAACAATTGCCCGCGCTTGCTGCTGGTTTTCGCCACGCCATGCTCCCGTCGCGGCACTGCGCCGCGGTTTCCTTGACTTGCGCCAAGCCTGAACGCTAGCGTTGCCGGCCCGTGTCTGGCAACCGCGCATGCCTGCGCCGTTCGTCCGGCCCGACCGCCAAGGACTCCTTCGTTCATGCGTATCGTGTTGTTCGGCGCGCCCGGATCCGGAAAAGGCACCCAGGCGACCCTGCTCGAGTCGATGCTCGGCGTGGCCCACATCTCGACCGGAGACCTGTTGCGGCGCGAGGTTGCGGCTGATACGCCGCTCGGCCGCGAGGCCAGGGCCGTGATGAGCCAGGGCCGCCTGGTGAGCGACGAGATCGTCCTGGGCATGCTCGAACGTCGCGTGGCACTGCCGGATGCGCAGGCGGGCTTCATCCTCGACGGTTACCCGCGCAATATCGCCCAGGCCGGCGCCCTCGAGGCGCTGCTGGATCGTCTCGGCAAGCCGCTCGACGCGGCGCTGTATCTTTACGTCGGCGAAGAGCTGCTTTTCCAGCGCCTTGCAGGCCGTGCGAACGCGGAAGGCCGCCACGACGATCACCCCGAAACCGTCCGCGAGCGCCTGGCCGTGTACCGGCAGCAGACCGCCCCGCTCATCGCGCATTTCGCCGAACTCGGGCAGCTTCACGAAGTTGACGGCGTCGGGACGGTCGAAGCGGTCACGAAACGTATCCGCGACACGCTCGCGCGCGTGCCCGCGCAACCCTGAACCAGTGATCTCGTTCGCGGAATTGCCGGCGGTCGTGCGGGACCTCATGCTGCTGCGCCGTGGCCCGCAGGACATGCCGCATTCCGAATCGCTGCTGGGCGCACTGGTGCTGGTCTCGGTGCTGATGGAGACGCTACTCGCCACCGGCATGCTCGGCGCCACGGATTTCGGCGGTGCTGCCCTGCGCGTGGCTGCGTCAGCGGCCGTGGTGCTAGGCGTGACGTTCGCGATGCTGCGGGCCAACCAGCGGCAGGTGCGCTTCGTGCAGACTGCGTGCGCTCTGATCGCGGTCGCGCTGCTGTTCGCGCTCGCGACGGCTGCGGTGCTGTCGGTGGCACTGCCGCTGCCCAAGGACCGCGCCACGATGACGGGTGCGCAGATGATCGCGGGGATGCTGTCGCTGGTCGTGGTGGCATGGCAGCTGCTCGTGCGCGGCAACATTTTCCGTCACGCACTCGAAGTGCCACTGACGCGCGGCGTCACGTACGCGCTGGGACTGACCTTTGCGGAAGTCGTGCTCGCGGTCGGCATGGCGCAGTTCGCACCGGCCGTGCCCACGCCTTGAAGCTCCACATTCTCGGCACCTGCGGCACCTTCATGGGCGGCCTCGCGGCGCTTGCCCGCGAACTCGGGCACGCCGTCGAGGGCAGCGACCGCGACATCTATCCGCCGATGTCGACGCAGCTCGAACGCCTCGGCGTCCGCCTGCACCCCGGATACGCCGCGGAGCACCTGCAACCCGCACCCGAACTCACGATCGTCGGCAACGCGCTGAGCCGCGGCGTGCCGGCCATCGAAGCGCTGCTCGATCGCCGCATGCCCTACCGTTCCGGTCCGCAATGGCTGGGCGAGACCGTGCTGCCCGGCCGACTCGTGCTGGCCGTCGCAGGCACCCACGGCAAGACGACGACGACCAGCCTGCTGGCGTGGATCCTCGACCAGGCGGGCCGCGCGCCCGGATTCCTCGTGGGCGGCGTGCCGGAGAATTTCGGCGTCTCGGCGCGA
>JBKJSW010000068.1:0-4217 GCA_046595765.1 Ahniellaceae bacterium | reverse complement strand
GCGCCTGCTGCTCGATCCACTCCGGCTCCACGCGCGCGTTGGTCATCGCAAACAGGCGCCCGGTATCCAGCAGGCTCGCCGACAGGAGCCAGAGTGGTGGCGCCTTGGCCAGTGCCGAACCGGGGAACAGCACGTAGCGTCGCCCGCGGGTGCCGCGGAATTCGGCTTTCTCGTCCTTGCGCGCCACCTGCGTCGGGAAGCCGGACAGCAGCGCGCGATGGATCGCCTCGTAGCTGGCCTCGAGCGTCTCGGGCACCGTCCACCGCGCCTCGCGCGCGACCAGCAGCAACTGGCGATGCAGCTCGCGCCATTCGCGCATGCGCACGAACGATACGAAGTGCTTTGCGCACCAGTCGCGCAGGCGGGATTGCGTCGAGGCCGCGTGTGCGAGCTGATACTCGCGCCAAAGATTGAGCACGCCGACGAAGTCCGAACGCTTGTCGGCGAAGAACGCGTGCGCGGCGTCCGCGGCCTGGCGCGCCGCCGCAGGCCGCTCGCGCGGATCGGGTATCGACAGGAACGACGCGAGCACCAGCACCTCCGGCAGCGCCTGCAGGTCGCGCGACGCGAGCACCATGCGAGCGAGCGCGACGTCGATTGGCCAGCGCGCGAGTTCGCGTCCAATCGCGGTGAGCGTGCTGCGATCGGCGGCCACCGCGCCGAGTTCGAGCAGTTGCTGGTAACCGTCTGCCCAGGCCCGCTCCGTGGGCGCATCGAGGAACGGGAACGCGGCCGGATCGCCGAGGCGGAGATTGAGCATGCGCAGGATCACGCCAGCGAGCGACGAGCGCAGCAATTCGGGATCGGTGAATCGCGGCCGCACCGAGTAGTCCGCTTCCTCGTAAAGCCGCACGCAGATGCCGTCCGCCACGCGCCCGCAGCGTCCCTTGCGCTGGTCGGCGCTGGCCTGCGAAATCGGCTCCACGTGCAGGCGCTGCACCTTGTGCCGGTGTGAGTAGCGGCTGATGCGTGCCGTGCCCGGATCGACGACGTAGCGGATGCGCGGCACCGTCAGCGAAGTTTCGGCGACGTTGGTCGACAGAACGATGCGGCGCCCCGGCCCGGGGTTGAACACGCGATCCTGGTCGCGCGCGGACAGGCGCGCGTACAGCGGCAGCACCTCGGTCGAGCGATAGGCCCGGCGTTCGAGCGCGAGGTGGGTGTCGCGGATTTCGCGTTCGCCCGGCAGGAACACCAGCACGTCACCCTGCGGATCGCTACGCGTGATCTCATCGACAGCGGCCAGGATCGCCGCAGTACCCGCACGCTCGTCGTCGCCCTCCTGTTCGCGAGCCGGCGGTCGCCAGCGCACCTCGACCGGAAAGCTGCGTCCTTCAACGTCAATCACCGGCGCGCCGCCAAAGTGCGCAGCGAAGCGCGTCGTGTCGATGGTGGCAGAGGTGACGATCACCTTGAGGTCGCTGCGCCGCGCGAGCAGACGCTTGAGATACCCCAGCAGGAAATCGATGTTGAGGCTGCGTTCGTGCGCCTCGTCGATGATCAGTGTGTCGTACCTCGACAGCCATGGATCGCTCTGTATCTCAGCGAGCAGGATGCCATCGGTCATGAACTTGATCAGCGCGTCCTCGCCGACCTCCTCGGTGAAACGCACCTGGAACCCGACCAGGCCGCCGACCTGCGTCTGCAGCTCTGACGCGACGCGGCGCGCGACGGCGCGGGCGGCGATGCGACGGGGCTGGGTACAACCGATGAGGCCGCGCACGCCGCGACCTGCGGCAAGGCAGAGCTTGGGCAGTTGTGTGGTCTTGCCGGAACCCGTTTCGCCGGCAACGATCAGGACCGGATGAGCGGCGATGGCAGCGATGATGCGATCGGCTTCGCGCGCGACCGGCAGTGATTCATCCAGCGCGATCGCCGGCACCAGCGCGCGGCGTGCCGAAGTCTTCCGGGTCGACACCGCGATCGCCTCGGCCACGGCATCGCGCCGCGCATCGCCGGCCTCCACCTTGGCCTGGTCGAGCGCGCGCAGCCGCCCGACCAGGCGCCCGCGATCGCGCGTCTGAACTTCTTCAAGCTGACCATGCAACGGATTCGGCATGCTGGGAACGCTGGAAACGCGGGGCGCGCGACGCGTTGCGGGAAGACTTCCAGATGGCGCTGACTTCGTCGGTTTGCAAGTCCTGCTTTCCTTCTCCCCGCGTGCGGGGAGAAGGGAAAGACCTCGGGAGCAGACGATCTGGAACAGGCGCGCGACGCGTTGCGGGAAGACTTCCGGATGGCGCTGACTTCTCCGGTTTGCAAGTCCTGCTTCCCTTCTCCCCGCGAGCAGGGTGAAGGGAAAGTCCTCAGGGGCACACGTTCTGGTACAGGCAGGCTACCCATTCGGGATGATCCACGAACGGATTGCGGTTGCCCTGCTCGAGATGGATCACCTCGTTGCGCAACTGTTCGCGCTCGTCGACCGAGTCCTGCTGGTGCCACTGCAGCAGGGTCGCCAGCAAGCCCATGTACGCGATCGAAGCATTGCCGACCGACTGGGTAATGAGCGCCGCGTTATCGGTCAGGCGCAGGTCCGGTTCGGCGGCGCCGGTGACGCCGTGGGTGCCGCCTTCGTAGCGAATGTCCATGTACAGGACCGCACGCGCGACGTTGCCGCGCAGCTTGTCCCACACCTGCCAGTAGCTGCCGCAACGGAGATTGTCGTGCCCCGGGCCGCCCTGCCCGTAATACGCGACGGTCGGGAACGATTCGCCACTCGCGCAGGGTCCAAGTGCAAGGTTGCCGCGCGCGGAGTTGTGGCCGATGTCCGACAGCATGAGCATGTGCGTGTCGGAGTACGGATAGTTGGTTGCTCCATCGTTCGGGAACCCGAGCGACTTCGGCCAGGTGTGTTCCTTGTTGTAGAAACTGTTGCCGGTGCCGGCCTTGGCGTAGCTGGCGTTCTTGTAGATGTCGAGGATGCGCGCCGGATCCAGGGGATCCTCGTCGGCCTTTTCGAGCACATCCCATGCATCCCGCGTTGATGCCGAATACGGGATCTTGGTGTGATCGTCTATTACCGGATGCAGCGTGGCGCGGAGATTGGCAGCGCTGGTGGCGATGACGCTGCCGTAGTAGCCACTCGCAGCACCGGCGGTCCGGAAGGCCAGCACGTGATCCGCGGCCATCGCGGTCGGCGTGCCGTCGATGTCGGTGACCTTGCTGGCGAAGATGCGGAGCGTGCAATCCTCGAGCGCGGCGAAGTCCGTGCCCGGATCGAGCGAATAATTCGCCCCGCTGCCAGTGGCGGTCGCGATCTTCACACCACCCACGCTGCATGTGATCGCGTACCAGCCGGAGGCAAGCGTGACACTCTCCGAGAACGTCACGCCGAGGTTGCTCGACACCGCCACATTGGTGGCGCCGTTCGCGGGCGTGGTGCCGGATACCGTGGGCGCTGCATCGGCCGCGCCGGTCGAAAAGCTGCCACGCAGCGTGAGGCCCGAGTACGCCGTGTAGGCGCGCACCATGACGTGCCAGGTTCCCGCTGCGGGCGCTGGCCAGCTGCAGGATTCCGTGTTGCCGCTCTGGTACGGGCGACAGTCGTAGACGGTCGTGGTGGGCGCAGTCCCCAGCTTCACGTACAGGTCCGCGTCGCCGGTACCGCCGGACGTCTGCACCACGAGGTTGCTCGCGCCGGCGGGCACGACCAGCGTATAGCGGGTCTCGGAATTGACCGCGCCCGCGAGCGTCACCGGCACGTTGTTGGAAAGCACGTTGCCACCGCCGCCGCCCGAAAACGTCTGGCCGCTGTTGCACGCACCGAACGATGCCGCCGACGCCGCGGCCCACGTGAACTGTGCGTATGCCGTGCCGGTGCCGCGCAACTGCAGCGATTGCGATGCGGTCACCCCGATGCCTTCACTCACAGGAATGGTCGTGGCCACGCGCCCCGACGCGGCACCGTCGGTAGCGGTGAATCCGCCTTCGTAGCTCAGGAATTGCAACACGGTGCCACTGGCGTTGACGAGTGCAAGGCCATCCGGCGCGCCGTTCTGCGCGCCGGTGGCGGCGAACGCGAGCGTCCCGTGGCCGCCGCACTGGCTGGCCAGCGTGCCCGAGAGGTTGATCGTCGAGTACACGCGACCGTCGCCACCGTTGTAGAGCAGCACCTTCCATCCGGCGAGGCTGGTTCCGGCGGTGCCCGCGATCTCGACTTTCTCGTTGGCGTCGGTGCCATCGTTGTCGTAGTGGAGTTCGTTGATGAAGACGTCGGC
>JBKJSW010000060.1:0-3788 GCA_046595765.1 Ahniellaceae bacterium | reverse complement strand
CATGTCCGTGGCGCCGAGCGGCTGCATCTGCAACAAGGAGTCGACGAAAACCCGGTAGCCCCGCGGCGTCGGGATCCGACCCGCCGAGGTGTGGGGCGCGATCAGCAGGCCGAGTTCCTCCAGATCCGCCATCACGTTCCTGATGGTGGCCGGACTCACATCGAGTCCGCAGGCCTCTGCGAGGGTGCGCGAGCCCACCGGTTGGCCATCGCGCACGTATTGCGCGACCAGGGCCCTCAGCAGGTGCCGGGCGCGGGGATCTAGCGAGAGGTCGGACTTCGTGCGCATGCGGGACTCGTGCGTGACCGGGACACGCTATTGAGAGCGGGACCCCGGGTCAATGGGGTGAGCGTCGGCTAACATCAAGCGCCGCGCCGCCAGGCGTTCACCCAGGTCAGGCATGTTGCAGCGTCTTCGAGTGCGTGACTTCGCGATCGTGGATCGCATCGAGGTTGCGTTCGACTCCGGGTTCAGTGTCGTGACCGGCGAAACCGGCGCCGGCAAGTCGCTGGTGGTCGATGCACTGGGTCTCGTGAAAGGCGCGCGCGGCGATTCGGCCTGGATCCGCCACGGCGCCGATCGGGCGGAGATCGAAGCCGACTTCACGCTCGACCAGATCCCCCTTGCATCAGCATGGCTGCGGGAACGCGAGCTCGATGAGCCGGACGAGCGTGGCGCCGTCTGCCGGATCCGCCGGACCTTACGTACGGACGGCAGCAGCCGAGCCTACATCAACGATCGCGTGGTGAGCCTCGCGCTGCTGCGCGAACTGTCCGCGCACCTGCTTGCGATCCACGGCCAGCACGAACACCAGGCGTTGCTCGATCGCGGACACCAGCTCGACTTGCTCGATGCCGTCGCGGGACACGACGACCTGGTCGACGCGGTCAAGACCAGCGCATCGTCCTGGCGCGAGGGCGAACGGAAGCTGGCGGAACTTGTTGCTATGGGAGCGACCGATCCCGCGTTGATCGAACTGCTCGACTTCCAGGTCGCGGAGCTCGATCGCGACGGCATCGAGGCCGATGTGCTCGAGCAGCTCGTATCCGACCATCGGCGCCTCGCGCACTCGCGCGAACTGATCGCTGGGGGCCAGCGCCTGTCGGAGCTGCTGGATGGTGATGGTGAACAAACCGGAATCAACGCCCGCATCGGTGCCGCCGTGCAACAGGTCGGCTCCCTGCTCTCTCACGACGACCTGCTCGACCCGGTCGCGGCGGCGTTGACACAGGCCTCGGCTGCGCTCGACGACGCCGCGGCGCAGCTCACGCGCTACCTCGACCGCCAGGAAATCGATCCTTCCCGCCTCGAAGAACTCGACGCCCGCCTGAGCCAGGTGCACGCCCTGGCGCGCAAGCATCGCGTCAAGCCCGAGGAGCTCAGCGGGGTTCGCGACCGATTGCGCGAGCGCCTCGAAGGCCTGCGCAATGCGGGCGGCGCGCTCGACGCGCTGCGCGGTCAGCAGTCCGCAGCCATTGCCCACTACCGGGAGTCTGCAGGACAGCTCAGCCGGTCGCGCAGCGAGGCGGCGATTGGCCTGGCGTCAAGCACGCTCGAACTCATGACGCAGCTGGGTATGGCCGCCGGCCAGTTTTCAATCGACCTGCAGACCGATATTGTCGGTGCGCCCTCGTCGCAAGGTGCGGACACCGTCGAGATGCTGGTCAGTGCCAACGCAGGCCAACCGCTGCGGCCACTGCGCAAGGTGGCATCGGGCGGCGAGTTGTCCCGCATCGGGCTTGCTTTGCAGGTCGCGGCGAAAGGCCAGCGCCCCGCTCCGACGCTGGTATTCGATGAAGTCGACAGCGGCATAGGCGGCGCCGTCGCCGAGATCGTCGGCCGCTTGCTGCACCGCCTCGCCGAGCGCTCGCAGGTGCTTTGCGTGACGCACCTGGCGCAGGTCGCAGCCCAGGCCGATCACCACTGGACGGCCATCAAGTCGACTGCGGAGGACCAGACACATACGTCGTTGCGGCCACTTGATCGCAAGCAGCGTCAGGCCGAAATCGCCCGAATGCTGGGCGGCGTCGCGGTGGGTTCGGAAACGCTGGCACACGCGCGCCAGATGCTGCGCAATGCCGGGACGGGCTAGCGCGCGCCGTCAACACGCAACCCGCAGTGGTCAGCGCTGCTTGCGCCTGGCGCGCACGTACAGCACGAGGCTGTGCTCCTCTATATCGTAGCCATGCTTTGCGGCGATCTCGCGCTGCAGGCGTTCGATTTCCTCGCTGGTGAACTCGATTACTTTGCCGGTGTCCAAGTCCACCATGTGGTCATGGTGCTTGCCGCGATCGATTTCGTAGACGGCCTGGCCGCCTTCGAAATTGTGTTTCAGCACAAGACCGGCAGTCTCGAACTGCGTCAGGACGCGGTACACGGTCGCAAGACCGATGTCGTCCTCATGCTCGAGCAATTGACGGTAGATGTCCTCGGCCGAAAGATGGCGATCACCCGCTGTTTCGAGGATTTCGAGAATGCGCATCCTCGGCAGCGTGACTTTGAGGCCGGCCTTGCGCAGGTCTTGTGATTCCACCGCGGCGGCCTCCATTGCAGTCGCCATGCGCGCGGCGCGGGCGGTTGCGGACAAGTCGAAATGCAACGCTAGTGTATCATTCGCGAATCAAGTGACTTCGGAGTCATCGCTCGATGCTGCTGCTGCGCACCCTCTTCCTGACAATCCTGATGGCGGCCGCGAGTGGCTGCGGTCTGATCTACCGAGTGACCGTTCCGCAGGGCAACCTGCTCGACCCTGATCGCGTGAAGGAAGTCGAGATCGGCATGACCAAGCGCCAGGTCACCCTGCTGCTCGGCACGCCCTCGATCGTGAGTCCGTTCGACCAGGATCGGTGGGATTACACCACCAGCGTCAGTCGCCGCGGCCGTGCGGCCAAGGTCAAGTCCCTCAGCATGCAGTTCGAGAACGATGCGCTGGTCAAGATGGAGGGCGACTTCCTCTCCGACCAGGACCAGGAGTTGCTGCGCGAAACGGCGCGCCTGCGCAAGGCCGGCGCCACGCTTGACGAGGAAACGCCCGACACTGGCAAGAAGCGACGCTAGCGTCGGTTCGGGTTTTGCCTGGTGCGCTGGGCCGTGCGCTCGGCGCGCAGACGACGCGCCGCCTTGGCATCGAGCAGCAAGGGTCTGTAGATCTCGACGCGGTCGCCGTCCTTGAGTAGGCGCTGCAGATCGCAGCGTTCGCCGAATACACCGACCTGTTCCGCGAGCCCTTCGATATCGGCGACATCAAGCAACGGTGCGCCCGTGAGCAACGCATCACGGATGGTTGCGCCAGCGGGCAACTCCATGCAGACCGCAATGTGGCGATTCGGTGCGACCCACACGATCTCCACCGCGATGCGTGGCGAGATGCCGCTCACGCGGTCTGGCGCGCAGCGCGCACGAAGTCATCGACGAGCCGGTCGGCGAATCGACGGAAGCCAATGGCGAGCGCCGACCCGATCAGGCTACCCGCGAAGTCGAACGCGAGGTCCAGCTCCACTCGGCACGCATCTGCGGCCAGTTCGACGAAGCGCCATTCACCACGGAGGTCGCGGAACGGACCTTCGATCAGCGCCAGGGCAATGGAATGCGGCTGCCTGAACGTATTGCGGGTAGTGAACGAGGCGGCTACACCGCCGAGGCGCACGTCCAGGCGTGCGATCAACCAGTCATCCGCCTGCTCCAGGATCCTCGCGTCGTCGCACCAGTCGAATAGCTTCGGGTAGTCTGCAATATCGTGCACGAGCGCAAACATGCGCGCGGCGGGCAGTGCGACCAGGGCCTGTCGA
>JBKJSW010000415.1:0-13726 GCA_046595765.1 Ahniellaceae bacterium | reverse complement strand
GGTCGCGGCGGCGCGCATCCTCGCCGATGGCGAGTTTCCCGCCGCCGGCCCTGCGCTTTACGGCACGTGGGTGCTGAGCCCGCTCTGGTTCTGGCTGTTCGCCGCGCTGGTCGCGGTGCTGCCCAATCTCACCGGGGTGTACGTGGCCCTCGGCGCGCTGGCGATGTCCAAGCTGTTGCTGGCCATGCGGATTGGCAATCGCCTCGCGGGCCCGCTGTTCGGGGCGGTGTTCGCGGTGTTCCTGTTCTCGCCGGGCTGGTCCTTCATCGAACCGGTGATCGTCACGCACACCAACCTCGTGCAGGCCAGCGGGTTGCTGTTCGTACTCGCTGCCCTGCGTGCGCACGAATTGCCGAGCGCGTTCCGCGTCGTGCTGATGTTCGCGGCACTTTCACTTGCGCTCGCGACGCATCCGACGAACCTCCTCTACGCACCGCTGGCGGCACTGCCGTGCTTCTCGCCCCGAGCGCATCGACGCGAGCTGGTCTACGCCGTCAGCGTGGGCATCGGTGTGGTCGCGCTGTCGCTGCTGCCGGGCTTCCTGCACGAAGCCGCATCCGACGGCGCGAGCCAGTCGTTCCTGCAACGGCTGCCCGAGCCGGGCGCGCTGCAGCGCTGGCCGCAAGTGCTGTGGGCGCTGCTGTTCGACGCGCAGGGCTCGCCTTTGCAACAGGTCGCAATGCACTGGCCACGCCTGGCGCGCGCGCTGCATGGAGCGTACTTCGCGATCGCCGTGGTGTCGTGCCTCGGTTGGCTGCTGGTCGGACGCGGTTGCCGCGCAGCGTTTTTGTTCGCGCTGCTGGCGCTGGTGGCCTGGTGCGGATTTCTCGCTGCAAGCCGGCCGACCACGCCGACGTGGATGGTGCTGTCAGCGCAGCCGCTGGCCTACGCGCTGGCAGCGTATGGCGCCACCTTGCTGCTCGAGCGCGCGCCGCCGCGTGGACGCTGCGCGGGCTTCGTCGTACTGCTGGTGCTGGGTGTGCTCGCTGCTTCGGCGTACGCGGCCGCGCGCCACCAGCGCGCGCGCGCCGGTATCGAGTGGCACGCCACCGATCGCGTCTCGGATGTTTCGCAGGCGCCCGTCGCGCGGGCCGTCAATTCCCCGCATTTTCCGCCGCGCGCGCAGGACGCGCTTGCGCAACTCGGCTGCGCGGGGCCCGCGCGCATCGGACTGTTCGGCGATCTCGCCGTGCTCGCCGAGACGACGCAGGGCGCGAGCTCGCGTTTGCGCGATTGCCGACGCGAGCGATGGCCGATGCTGGGAGCAGGACCCGGGCTGCAGGCCATCGCCGGCATTCCTGCAGCCACGGCCACGCAGCTCGGACTTGCCGGCAGCGCGTGGGCGAACTTCCGCCTGCTGCCGGTGGTTCGCGCGACGTGGCCGCAGGCGCCGCGTCCGCTTCGATTCAACGCCGCGTACCCGCCGTTCGACGCACGCGACATGCAACCCGAGCCGCTCGTCGTCCAAGAGGTGCTCGCGCCGGGCGAAGTCCTCGTCGTCACGGGCCTGATGTCGGGGTTCGCCTCGCCCTTGGTGTCACTCGCAATGCGCGGGCAGCCACTCGCACCCGTGGCCGACACGGGCAGCTCGCTGTACTTCCGCTGCCCCCGTTCCCTGGCCTGCGAAGTCTCGGGCACGGTCGTGGCGGGCGAGCGCGACGCGCTGCAGGTGTTCGTGCTGAAGGCGGAAGCATCGATCACTGCGCAGGGCGGTTGAACCAGGTTGCGGGCTTGCGCGCGCGGCTTGCAGCTCGCGGCCATGGTTGTCGAGCTCCCGTGCGGCGTACCGGATCCGGGGCTCGCCTATCGCGCTGCGGCCGCGGGCTGGGCTGGGGATTTGCAGGGATCCGGTGTCCACACCGCAGCGGCGCTGCAGGCGACGTGCGTCCAGCACTTTTCGACGACCGCCGTGAACCCTTCCGGATCGAGCCCCACCTCGCTCTCGCAACCGGCTTCGGCGTCTTCCCCGGAATCCGGCTTACCCGGCCGATTCACGGGCGGCCTGCCGCCCGAAGTGATGGCGAATTGAATCGGGACCGCAACCCATGAATCGCGCGGCTTGCCGCCGCAGATCACGGGCCTGAATTGCCAGCCTGAGATCGCATCGGTAGCGGCCTTGTCGAGATCCGCATGGGCGCTGGACTTCGCGACCTGCGTCGTGCGGACATCACCACGGACATCGACGCACGCATAGGCCAGCACCTTGCCCTGTCGTCGGGACGACACCGCCGTGGCCGGATACTTCGGCGCAGGCCTCGCGATGTATGCGGCAAATTCGAGCTCCTGCGCGCCGGCAGGCAACCTTCTGGTGTCGGATCGCGCGCGAAGGTTGCGCACTTCGAACATGTCGCTGATGAGGCTTTGCGCGATCATCGGCAAACCCAGGTCGGGCAAGGGTGCGCCCGGATACGGGTGCGAGGCGAGCGTGGAAGCCTCGAACCACCGCATGCCCAGCGCGCGATGGTCGGTACGCCAGTAGGCCAGCGCGAGGGTGTGCGGATACCACTCGGGTTTGCCGCCGTGGAGCTGCGCGGCATCGCGCCAGTCCTGCAACGCGCCTTCGTTGTCACCGGAGTAAAGCCGCGCCCAGCCGCGGCTCCAGAGCACGTGCCCAAGTTTTTTGGAGTTCTTTCCCGCAGCTCGGACAGCGTGCTGATAGCGTTGCTCCGCCGCCGCCCGGTCGCCCGACAGGTGCTCCATTTGGCCCACGAGTGCGTGCAGCCTGGCATCCCCACCCCGGCCGTTCGCGCGCACCCGCAGCGCGGCGAGATCCATGTTCACCGTGAGACCCAGCTCCTGCATCGACGGCTGGCGGGCGGCGCGATCGCGATCCGTGTACGGCGGCGAAGGCTCGAGCAACGTCAGCGTGGTGCTCGCGTCGTTGCGTGCCTGAACGGACGTCGCCACTGCCTGCGCGGCAAGCTGCGGTGGCATGCCGGTCAGCATCGCAAGCACGATCCAGCGAAGTGTGGTGGTGCGCATCGGACGCTTCCCTGCGGATGAAGCGGCGCATCATAGCTGCGGCCACGCCGCTAAGCTTTACGCCATGCCTGCCTTCTCCTTTGAAGCACTCGACGGCGCCGGCGCCACGCAGCGCGGCGTGCTCGAGGCCGACACGCCGCGTGCCGCACGTGCGCAACTGCGCGACCGCGGACTGTCGCCGCTCGAAGTCGCTGCCGTGTCCGAGGCCAGCGCGCGCGGAGCGTTGTCGTGGCATCGCGGTTTGTCGCCGGCGCAGCTGGCGACGCTGGCACGCCAGCTCGCGACGCTGATCGGTGCTGGCCTTCCGATCGACGAGGCGCTGTCGGCGCTGGCCGAGCAGAACGATGAGTCGCGGGTGCGCGCGATCGTCTCAAGCGTGCGCGCGCGCGTGCTGGAAGGCCGCACGCTCGCAGCGGCGCTCGGCGAGTTTCCCGACAGTTTCCCGGAAATGTTTCGCGCTTCGGTAGCTGCCGGCGAGCAGTCCGGACATCTGGACGGCGTGCTCGAGCGGCTCGCCGATCACGCCGAGAGCCGCGAGGCCCTGTCGCGGCAGGTGTGGGCAGCGCTGGCGTATCCGGTGCTCCTGACCATCGTCTCGCTGCTCATCGTGACCGGCCTGCTGACCTGGGTGGTCCCCAAGGTCGTGGGCGTTTTCGAGAACCTGCAGCAGGAATTACCCCTGCTCACGCGGCTGCTCATCGCCTTGTCGGCGCTGATCATCCACTGGGGCTGGCTGCTGCTGCTGGTCCTGCTCGCGATCGGGTTCGCGGTGCGCTGGGCGCTGCGCAATCCGCTGACGCGCGCGCGCTGGCACGCGTGGCGACTGCGCCTGCCGCTGGTGGGCAAGCTCTTGCGCGGTGCCGATACCGCGCGCATGACGCGCACCCTGTCGATGCTCACGGCGAGTGGCGTGCCGGTGCTCGATGCACTGCGCCTCGCGGCACCGACCGTGCGCAACCTGCCGATGCAGGCCGCGTTGCGCCAGGCAGCGGCGCGCGTCCGCGAGGGCGGCGGATTTGCGCGGGCGCTGGCCGACAGCGGCCAGTTCCCGCCGGTGACGGTGCGCCTGATCGCGAGCGGCGAACGCACCGGCAAGCTCGACGAGATGCTCGAGCAGGCGGCGCGCGCGCAGACACGCGAGGTGGAGGGCATGCTCTCGACGCTGAGCGCCGTGCTCGGCCCCGCGATCATCCTCGGTGTCGGCGTCATGGTGCTGCTGATCGTGCTGGCGATCCTGCTGCCGATCTTCCAGCTCAATTCGTTGATCGCGTGATAGCCGACGCTTTCTGCCCCGTCACTGCGGAGCTTGCCCGGCTGGCCGTTTTCGTTGCGCGAAGCTTGCTCGGCTGGAGGCTCGCGACATCAGCGGAGCAAGCTCCGCTCTACAAGAGCAAACCACGCGTGAGGTTCGTGGCGTGATCCGCTTCGAGCACGTCGCCAAGAGTTACGCGAGCGGGCAGGTCGCGCTGCGCGATCTCACGTTCGCCATCTCACCAGGGGAGATGTTGTTCGTCACTGGCCACTCCGGCGCGGGCAAGAGCACGCTGCTGCGCCTGATCGCGCGCGAGGAGCGCGTCACGCGCGGCAGCATCACGCTCGGCGGCACGCCGCTCGACAAAGTCCGGCGGCGCGGGGTGCCGGCGCTACGGCGCCGACTGGGCCTCGTGTTCCAGGACCATCGCCTGCTGCTCGATCGCACCGTGTTCGACAACGTCGCACTGCCGCTGGTGATCGCCGGCACGCCGCGCGCGGAGATCGAGGGACGGGTTCGCGCCGCGCTCGACCGCGTGGGGCTGCTCGAACGGGTGCGCGCGCAGCCGCTGGCACTCTCGGGCGGCGAGCAGCAACGCGTGGGCATCGCGCGCGCGATCGTTGCCAAGCCGGCCCTGATCCTGGCCGACGAGCCCACCGGCAATCTCGATCCGCAGCTCTCGGTCGAGATCTTCAACCTGTTCGGCGCCCTCTCGCAGACCGGCACCACGATCCTGATCGCAAGCCATGACCTGCACCTGATCCAGCGCATGCGCCGTCGCGTGCTGGTGCTCGACCACGGAGCGCTGATCGACGACTACCGGCCGGAGCCCGCGCGATGAAGCCGCGCGCGGGCGACACCGGTCAGGGCAACCGACGCAGCGCGCCGGCCCGGGCCGCCACCGACGCGGGCACTGCCGAGCGCCAGGCCACACCGAAGCAGCGCGCGCGCACGCCGGGGGCGACCCCGTTCGCGCCGGGGTTTTCCCTCCTCGCGTGGCGCGAGCAGCACCTTTACGGGTTGTTCTCGAGCCTCGGCTACCTGTGGCGACGCCGCCGCGCGACGTTGTTGACCGTGGCCGTGATGGCGCTTGCACTGCTGTTGCCGCTGTTGCTGCAGGTGCTGCTGCGCAACGTTGCGGGCTTCGGCGACGGCCTGCGCGATGCGCGCGAGATGTCTGTATTCCTGCGCCCCGAAACGCAGCCGGCGGAGGTCGAGGCCGCGCGGGTCGCGGTGCGCGGATTGCCCGGCGTCGAAGCGGTACGCGTGCGCACGCCCGACGATGCGCTGGGTGAACTGCAGTCGCTCGAAGGTTTCGCTGGCGCCGCCGCGCTGCTCGACGACAACCCGCTGCCGCACGTGTTGCTTGTGGCGCCGCGCGCGACGCTGGACGACGCCGGCGTGCACGCGCTCGCGCAGCGCCTCGACGAGGCGCCGCATGCCGATTTCGTGCAGTACGACCTGGCGTGGCGCGACCGCCTGGGCCGCGTGCTCCGACTCGCGCAGCGACTGACGCTGATTGCCGGCGTGCTGTTCGCACTGGCGGCGTTGCTGGTGGTGGGCAACACCGTCCGCCTGGACGTCGCGGCGCGCTCCGGCGAAATCGCGGTGGTGCAACTGCTCGGCGGCACCGACGGCTTCGTGCGGCGCCCGTTCCTGTATGCGGGTGCCTGGTACGGCCTGGCCGCATCGGTGCTCGCACTGCTGGCCGCCACCGCCGTGGTCGCGTGGGCGCGCGAACCGGCGCTGGCGCTGGCGGCGAACTATGCACGGGACTTCAGCCTGCGCGGCGTCTCGTGGTCGCTCGCGGCGGCGACGCTTGCCAGCGGAGCCATGTTAGGCTGGCTTGGCGCCTGGGCAGCGTGCACGAGCTGGCTCGCGCGCGGACGGCCGCAATAGACGTCGAATGTTTTGTTCGAGGCACGAATGGACGACCAGATCACCCGCCACATCGCCTCCGACGCGCCGCGCGTGCTGGTGGTCGATGGTTCCAAGGTCACCCGCATGATGATCGAGCAGGTACTGCGTCAGCAGTTGCCGAGCGCCGTCGTCATGGCGTGCGAGACCGGAGCGACCGCGGCGCGGGCGCTGGAGGAAGGCATCGTCGACCTCATCACCACCGCGCTCGATCTGCCTGACATGGACGGCATCGCGTTTGCGAAACACGTGCGCGAGAACTCGCCGCAGGCTTATATCCCGATCGTGGTGATTTCCGGCAACGTGCAGGAGCGGCTCGAGGCCGCGGGCATGACCGACGACGTGACCGACTATTTCGACAAGGGGCTCGGCTTCCGCGCGTTGGCGGAGTTCATTTCCGGCTACGTCGCGCCGGTGGATTCGGCGGAAGGTCGGGTGCTCTACGTCGAGGACAGCCGTGTGGTCGCCATGGCAACGCGGCGCATGCTCGAGAAATACGGCTTCACGGTGCAGCACGTCACCAGCGTGAAGGACGCGGTTGTCGCGATCGACGCGGCGCGCGCCGAGGGACGCGAAGTAGCCGACATCGTGCTCACCGACGTGTACCTGAAGGACGGGCAGAACGGCCGCGACCTGCTCGACAAGCTTCGTGGCGAGTACGGTTACGGCCGCGGCGACCTGCCCGTGCTGGTCATGACCGCCGACGACAATCTCAGCAACCAGTCGGCGCTGCTGCGCGCGGGCGCCAACGACCTCGTGCACAAACCGGTCGAGGAACGCCTGCTGGTGACCAAGCTCAGTTTCCAGCTGCGCGTCTCGCGCGGACGCCACAAGTCCCACTAGGGCTGGGTGGTGGCGCAACCGGTGCAGCTGTCCGCGTCCTGGCTGGCACAAATCGGCGATCTGTTCGAGCGCGACGGCATGCGCGAGCTCGGTGCGTTCCTGCGTGCCGAAAAGGCCCGCGGAGGCGTGATCTACCCACCGGGCGCGTCGATCTTCGCGGCGTTTGATGCGACACCATTCGAGTCAGTCAAGGCGGTGATTCTCGGCCAGGATCCGTATCACGGCCCGGGCCAGGCGCACGGCCTCAGTTTTTCGGTGCCCCATGGCGTGGCGGTGCCGCCGTCGCTGGTCAACATCCACGCCGAACTCGAGCAGGACGTGGGCGTACCTCGCCCCGGCCACGGCAATCTCGCGGCCTGGTCTGCCCGCGGCGTCCTGTTGCTGAACGCGGTGCTCACCGTCGCCGCAGGCCAGCCCGGATCGCACCAGGGCAAGGGCTGGGAGGCCTTCACCGATGCCGTGATCGAACGCCTTGCCGCGTCGCGCGAGGGACTCGTGTTCATGCTGTGGGGCGCCTATGCGCAGGCGAAGGGCCGGTTGCTCGACCGTTCTCGCCACTGCGTGCTGCGCGCACCACACCCCTCGCCGCTGTCCGCTCATCGCGGCTTCCTCGGCTGCGGCCACTTCAGCGCGGCCAACCGTTACCTGGCGGGGCGTGGACTCGCCCAAATCGACTGGCGGCTACCGCCTGCGGCCTAGTGTCGATGTTCAGGCGGGGTCCGCAATGATGTTCGGGCGTGGCGAAGTCTGCGCCGTCGTGCTGACCCATCGCATCGAATCCCGGGAACTTTGGGGGTCGTTAGCACTCGTACCATGCGAGTGCTAATATTCGTCCGTCTCTTCAGGAGTTGAGGATGTCCGTGCAAGCCCTGGTTGCCAGCAATTTCCCGATTCCCGCGACAACCGGGTCGCTGGAATCCTATATCGCGTCCGTGAATCGCGTGCCGGTACTGACGGTGGAACACGAGCAGGCGCTGGCGCGCCGCCATACCCTCGAGGGTGATCTCGACGCCGCCAAGGAGCTGATCCTGGCGCACCTGCGTTTCGTCGTGCACGTGGCCCGTGGCTACAAAGGCTATGGCCTGCCGCTTGGCGACCTGATCCAGGAAGGCAACATCGGCCTGATGAAGGCCGTGAAGCGCTTCGACCCCGACCAGGGCGTGCGGCTGGTGAGCTTTGCGGTGCACTGGATCCGCGCCGAGATGCACGAGTTCATCCTCAAGAACTGGCGCATCGTCAAGGTTGCGACCACCAAGGCGCAGCGCAAGTTGTTCTTCAACCTGCGCAAATCAAAGAAGCGGCTGGGCTGGCTCAATGCCGAGGAAGTGCGCACCGTTGCGCGCGACCTCAAGGTGCCGGAAGCCACGGTGCGCGAAATGGAATCGCGCCTGTCGGGTCGTGACATCGGGTTCGACAACGCCAACAACGACGACGATGACGCACCGCCGTCGCCCGCGGCCTACCTGGTCGATCCGCAAGCGGCGCCTGATGTGCTGCTCGCCGGCGAGCGCCAGGGAGAGCATCAGGTCGGCATCCTGCACGAGGGCCTCAAGGAACTCGATGCGCGCTCGCGCGACATCCTGGTGCGCCGCTGGCTGGCCGAGGACAAGGCGACCTTGCAGGACCTGGCCAACGAGTACGGCGTCTCGGCGGAACGCATTCGCCAGGTCGAGGCCAACGCCATGAAGAAGATCAAGGCATTGCTCGTCGCCTGATCGAAGGCGCACGGCCAGTTGACATCACGGAGGCCCCGCAGTGCGGGGCCTCTTCGTTTTGGGTGGTCGAGTCAAACTCGCGCCTGCATTCGCGAGCGGGTTCGCCGGAGGCTCGAAGCGCTAGGACCAGTCGATGGGATCGACGTCGATCGACCAGCGTACGCGGCGCGCGCTGGGCATGGCATACAACGCAGGCACCCAGGCCTGCAGCGCCGCCTGCAGCGGGGCGCGGCGCGCGGCCTCGAGCAGCAGCTGTGCACGCACGAAGCCGGCGCGCCGGGGATGTGGCGCGGGCAAGGGGCCGTAGGCGCGCATGTTGTCGGGCGTGGCTCCGTGCGGCGGAGGCGCGACCTGCTCGAACTCGGCGAGTGCGTCGCGCAGGAAGTCATCGACGGGAGGCTGTGTCTTGGCCTCGGCACGCAACAACGCCTGCGCCGCGAACGGCGGCAGCCGCGCTTCCTGCCGCAGTTGCAGTTCAGCCTGCGCGAACATCGGGTAACCGCCGCTCAGGACCTGGCGCAGTAGCGGGTGCTGTGGCTGGTGCGTCTGCAGGATCACACGGCCGGGCCGCGCGCTGCGTCCGACGCGCCCCGATACCTGGATCAGCAATTGCGCGAAGCGCTCCGGGGCCCTGAAATCGGCGGCGGCGAATGCGCTGTCGACGCCGAGCACGACCGCGAGCGTCAGCAGGGGCAGGTCGTGGCCTTTCGCCAGCATCTGCGTGCCCACGAGCAACGCCGGTCCGCCCGCAACCAGCGGCGCCAGCAATGACTCGAGACTGCCCAGCCCGCGGGTGCTGTCGGCGTCGATGCGGATCACGCGCGCATCCGGAAAGAATCCCGCGAGCGTGGCTTCCAGCCGCTGCGTGCCGAATCCGGTCGGCGCGAGTGCGAGTCCCGCGCACTGCCCACAGTGTTGCGGTACTGCGGTGCTGAGCCCGCAGTGATGGCAACGCAGCCGGCTGGCGTTGCGATGCCAGATCAGCGCGCGGCGTTCGGTATCGCTGGTCGAGCAGCGCGGGCACGCCGGGTACCAGCCGCAGTCGTGGCAGAGCAGCACCGGCGCATAGCCGCGCTGGTTGCGGAACACGAGGGCCTGCTCGCCACGCGCGAGGCAGGCCGCGAGCGCGGCGCGTGTTTCGCCGAGCAGGCCCTCCTGGAGCGGCTGGGCACGCAGGTCGAGCACGCGCACGCTCGGCGGTTGCGCTTCGCCGGCGCGTTCCGGCAATGCCAGACGGCGATAGCGTCCCTGGGCGACGTTGGCGAGGGTCTCGATCGAAGGCGTGGCGGAGCCGAGCACGATCGGTATGTCGAGGGCCTGAGCCCGCACGATGGCGAAATCCCGAGCGTGGTACCGGAATCCTTCCTGCTGTTTCAACGCGGTGTCGTGTTCCTCGTCGATCACGATGAGTCCGGCGCGTGGCAGCGGCACGAAGGCTGCCGAGCGCGTGCCGAGGATCACCTTGATTTCGCCACGCTTCGCGCCTTGCCACACTTCCGCGCGCGCACCCGCCGCCAGCCCGGAATGGATCACACCCACTGTCACGCCGAGCCGCGCCTGCATGCGTGCGAGCAGCTGCGGCGTGAGTCCGATTTCCGGCACCAGCACCAGGCTCTGCCGCCCCGCACCGAGCGCGGCCTTGATGAGTTGCAGGTACACCTCGGTCTTGCCGGATCCGGTGACGCCGTCGAGCACGAACGTGGCGAATCCACGCTGGCCCCCGACCGCCGCGACCGCCGCAGCCTGCGCGCGGTTGAGCGGCGGCCCCGGGATGGGATGCGGCGCGACGCCTGCTGACGCGCAAGGCATAAGCCAGCCGAGCTTGCGCCACTGCCTCGCAACCCGCGTCATGGCGGCGCTCGCCGACCAGTCACCGCGCGCGATTGCGCCCGCGCGCAACGCGACCTGCAATTGCGCGGCCGCCGTGCCGATGCGCGGCGGCTTGACCGCGAGTTCGGCGGTGCCTTCGGCACTCAACGCGAAATACTGGCCGCCACGCGCTGGCGCGCGGTCGCGGCGTCGGAGCCACGCAGGCAGGGCCGTGGCGAGAACTTCGCCCAGGGGATGCGCGTAGTACTGCGCGGCCCAATGCAGGCTTTGCCACAACTCGCCAGACAGCGGCGGCTCCGCGTCGAGCCGCGCCTCGATGTCGCGCAGTGCGTGGGTACCTGGGTCGGGGCCGACCGCGACCACGACGCCAATCAGGCTGCGCGGACCCAGTCGCACGCGCACGCGGCATCCCACCCAGTTCTGCTCGGCCGGCCCGTGCCGGCCCGCGCGATAGACGAACAATTGCGGCAGGGGCACCGGCAGGGCCACCTGCAGCACAACATTGGATGGGTCGATCGCGGACATCACAGCATGAAAACAGAAGCGCGGTCGCGAGGGGAGAAGAGCGGCTTTGCAGGGTTGAAATGCCGCTCGGGACGGCCGCTTTCGGGGTTAGCGTGGATAGTTCATTCTTTCAGCATGAAGTTGGCCCAAGTACCCGTCCCTTGGAGAGTTTTCTCTTTATCCACATACATTGTGGATAACTCTGTGCAGGAAAGGCCGCGAGTGCCATTGGAAAGCCCGCCAGACGCGCTCCGGAGTGCCTTGGTCAAAAAATAGCCACATTAATAAAAGTCATATTTTTCAGGTATTTACGCCAACTGCGGACACGGTGCGATGACGATCTTCGCAAAACATTCACAAAATCCCGGTGACTTCCCCTGCCTGTGAACAACGGCGCGGTGGAGCGAGCTTTCACACACTTGTCAAGCCCTGCAAATGGCGTCCCGACGGACTTTTTTCGACACGCTTGTTTACAACGACGCCTACGCCCTTCACCGGGTTGCCGCCGGTCAACGAACCTGCGTGCCGCGCGTTATGGGCCACGTTGCTGACACACTCGTGCAAAGCGCGAGTCGGAGCCCGATCCGTGTATCACCCATGTTCGTGGTAACCGAATGCGCAGCCTTGCTCGTCGACGGCACGCCAGAGGCGTCGCGCACTCCGCGCACGCTCGCGGCGTTCCTCGAGGGTGTTGAACGACGCGCGCTCTACATAGCGAGGCTCGGCGTCACCGAACGTGACGACGCGCTCGACATCGTGCAGGACGCCATGCTTAATTTCGTGCGCAACTATGCGCGGCGCCCCGCCGAAGAGTGGCCGCCATTGTTCCACCGCGTGCTGGAAAGCCGCATTCGCGACCACCAGCGGAGGCGCAGCGTGCGGCAGCGCTTCCGCGTGTGGTTCACCAGGCACTCTGGCGACGACGAGGAAGTCGGTGGTGACCCGCTTGCGCGCGTCGCCGACGACCGCGAGGCGGGACCGCTGCAACGCGCGGCCGATCGCGATACGCGGAGCGCCTTGTCGCAGGCGATGGGCGAATTGCCGGGTCGGCAGCGCGAAGCGTTCACCTTGCGCGTGTGGGAAGGCCTCGACGTCGCGACGACGGCGCGGGCGATGGGCTGCAGCGAAGGCAGTGTCAAGACGCACCTGGCGCGCGCGTTGTCCGCGCTGCGCCGAAAACTGGAGGCATGTCGATGAACGGGCAGCACGAATTGGACTCGCATGAGGCCATCGATCAGGCGTTCGCAACGCGGTTGCGCGCACAACTCGTGGAGGCAGCGGATACCCTCGATGCCGTGACGGCGGCGCGCCTGTCGGCGGCGCGCCATCGTGCACTGGCCGCCGCAGCGAGCCTGTCCGCCCCGCGTTGGCTGCCGTGGTCCGGAGTGATCGCGGCGTCACTGTTGTTGGCGCTGGTGCTGGTCCGCGTGGCGCAACAGCCGGTGATCCCCGCGCCCGCAATACAGGTCACCGCCAGCGCGCCGGCAGCGGGCGCCTCGCCACCCGCGGCGGCGCTCATCGACAGTGACGTGGCGGTGATCGCGGACCTCGAATTCTACGACTGGCTGGAGGAGCAGGATGCCCTGTTGTAGGACCCAGGCCTGGATCTCGCTCGCGCTGGTGGTGTTGCTGGCATTGGCGGCGCCCCTGCGCGCCGACGACGCGTGGCCTGCGCTGACTACGGACGAACAAGCGATGCTGGCACCGTTCGCCGCCGAGTGGTCTGGCCTCGACGGGCCGATGCGGGCGCGCTTGCGCGTGCTCGCAGAACGCTGGGCGACGCTGCCGGAGCCTGCGCGTGCGCGCGAAGTGGAGAAGTTTCGCCGCTGGCAGGCGCTGCCGCAGGCGGAGCGCGAACAACTGCGTGATCGCTACCGCGCGTTCCAGCAACTTGACCAGCAGGAACGCGCCCGCATGCGCGGCGAATACCAGCGCTGGCGGCAGATGTCACCCCGCGAACGGCGCGCGCTGCGCGGAAGCGCGGGACCCAAGCCGCCGGTGTGGCGACGCGCAGTGCGCGACATGGACCCCGCGTCGCGGGCACAGTTGCGGGTCGTCATCGCGGGCTTGTCCGCCCCCGCCCGGCGGATGCTGCAGCAGCACTTGCGTACGGCCGATCCAGCCAGCGCCAGCCGTGTGCTGCGCGGCTTGCTTGAGCAACCCGCGGATGCGCGCGCCGCGTACATCGCGCGGCTGCCCGAGGTGGATGCCATCCGCTGAGCGGGTTCGCGTGGCACGCGACAGGCGACTCAATCGAGCGTTTCGAGCACCCGACGGGTTGCGGTGATCCCGGCGCCGAATCGGGCGATGCCTTCGGCGCGCAACCGGGGCGCGTGCGTCGACATGTACGCATCGAGCGACGCGCGATCGCGTAACCGGTAGTGGATGGTCCAGTTCAGCACCAGATCCTGCGCAAGCCGTTCGTCGAGCGGCGCGGGCGCATCGACGTCGCGTCGATAACGCGCGGCGCCAACGAACCCCGGCAGCGCGAGAATCTCGGCGATGTGCGTATCCAGCCACCCCGCATACTCCGCGGCCAGGGCGGGAGCGACGTCGACATTGACCTCGTAGACGATCACATCAGCACCAGGCTCAGCACCAGCGCCACGGTGGCGCCGCAGGCCAGCAGGATCACGTAGGCGAGGCCCAGCACGAAGAACTTGAGCAGCGTCATGATCCAGCC
>JBKJSW010000406.1:0-15405 GCA_046595765.1 Ahniellaceae bacterium | reverse complement strand
CCAGTTCGATCCGGGCTTGCGGCAGGGCGCGGACGCCGACGGCACCCGGCGCGGAAATGGTAGCGCACCCCTGCAGCAGGGTTGCAAACATCGCGGCCGCAACGGCCAGCCAGGCAGATTGCCGAGGGATCAAGCGCAAATGAGTCACTCGCGGCCACAGAGGAGGCCGGAATATGGCTAAATCCGGGCACGTCCACAAGACTTGTGATTCCGCTGTGAATGTGAGTGGTGCGGTCATGCCGACCGTTCAGGTTCCGGGACGGGTCGAATGGCTGACGTCCCCGACGCGGGACGCTACGCTGCCGCCCTTTTCACGCATGGGAACTGCTCGATGCAAGTTGCGAACGGAAAGGTCGCCGTGTTCCATTACATCGTGCGTGACGTGGCTGCTCCCGCGGATGCGGAAGACGTCGATTCGTCGCGCGAGCGCGGCCAGCCACTGGCCATCATGGTCGGGCAGGGCGGTTTGATCCCCGGCGTCGAGCAGGCCCTGCAGGGCAAGTCCGCCGGCGACCGGTTCGAAGTGATCGTACCGCCCGGGGAAGGTTATGGCCTGCGCAACGAAGCAGCGGTCCAGCGCGTCCCCAAGAAATTCTTCCAGGACCCGGAGCGCTTGCGGCCCGGGCAGATGACCACGCTTTCGACGCGCGATGGCTCACGCCCGGTGACGGTGCTCAAAGTCGGCATGTCGGTGGTGGACGTCGACGTGAATCATCCGCTCGCCGGCAAAACGCTGAAGTTCGACATTGAAATGGTGGACGTGCGCGAAGCGACGCAGGACGAGTTGTCGCATGGTCACGCCCACGGTGCGGACGGCCACGCGGGGCATTGAGCGCGTTGCAACGACCGGCATGGCCTGGCCGGCGTTGATGATCCACATCCAGCCCCGCGGCTAAGGTTCCCGGCGATAACCTAGCTGCGCGGACCCACACCGTTTTCGGGGAGAGAGAGATGCGCTATTCACGCTCGCTGCTGCTGTGCCTGCTATGCCTGTGCGTCGCTGGTTGCGGGCGCTGGTGGCAACGCGATGCGACACCCGTCCCCACGACGAAGCCGCTCGCAGATGGGCAGGCGTCGCGCAAGGACACGCCGGGGGGCGACGAGGCGCCATTCGACCTGGTGATCGCGAACGGGCTGGTGTTCGACGGCAGCGGCGGAGCGCCGACCGTGACCGACGTCGGCATCCGCGGTGACCGAATTGCTGCCCAGGGCGATCTCAAGAACGAACCGACGCTGCGCCTCGTGGACGCCGGTGGCCTCGCCGTGGCCCCGGGATTCATCAACGTGCTGTCATGGGCGACCGAATCGCTGATCATCGATGGTCGCGGCCTCAGCGACATCGCCCAGGGCGTCACGCTCGAGATCTTCGGTGAAGGCTCGTCGATGGGCCCGCTCAACGACGCCATGAAGGCGGACGCGCTGAAGGAACAAAGCGATTACCACTACGCCGTCGAATGGACCACGCTGGGCGAATACCTCGACTGGCTGGTCGCGAAGGGCGTGTCGCCGAACCTCGCATCGTTCGTAGGTGCGACGACGGTGCGCATGCATGAACTCGGCAAGGACAATCGCGCTCCCGACGCGGAGGAACTGGCGCGAATGCAGACGCTGGTCGAGGCCGCGATGCGCGAGGGCGCGCTCGGCGTCGGCGCCTCCCTGATCTACGCGCCGGCATTCTTTGCCAAGACCGACGAATTGCAGGCGCTCGCGCGCACCGCCGCCAAGTCCGGCGGCGGCTACGTCGCGCACCTGCGCAGCGAAGCCGGTCGCTTCCTCGAAGCCCTCGACGAACATGTCTCGATCGCGCGGGCGAGTGGCCAGCGTGCCGAGGTGTATCACCTGAAAGCCGCAGGCGAACGCAACTGGCCGAAGATGGCGCAGGCAATTGCGAAGATCGACGCGGCGCGCGCGGAAGGTCTCGCGATCTCGGCGAGCATGTATGCATACACTGCGGGCGCCACCGGCCTCGATGCATCGATGCCGCCGTGGGTGCAGGAAGGAGGCATCGATGACTGGGTGAAGCGCCTGCGCGACCCGGCCATCCGTGCACGTGTCCTGGCCGAGATGCGCGCGCCGGACGACAGCTGGGAAAGTCTCTATTTCGAGGCCGGGTCGCCGGAACGGGTGATGCTCATCGGTTTCGACAATCCGGCGCTCAAGCCGCTCACCGGCAAGACCATCGCGGAAGTCGCCAAGGCGCGCGGCACCTCTCCGGAAGACACCATCATCGACCTCGTCATCGAGGACCACAGCCGTGTCGACACGGTGTACTTCCTGATGAGCGAGGACAACGTCGAACTCGGCATCAAACAGCCGTGGGTGAGCTTCGGTTCGGACGCCGCGGCGTTGGCACCCGAAGGCGTGTTCCTCAAGCGCAGTGCACACCCGCGTGCCTACGGAAACTTCGCCCGCGTGCTCGGGCACTACGTGCGCGATCGCGGGACTCTCACCTTGAGCGACGCGATACGGCGCCTGACAAGGTTGCCCGCGGAGAACTGGAAACTGCGCGAGCGAGGTTGCATCGACCCCGGTTGCTACGCCGACGTGGTGGTGTTCGACACGGCGGCGGTGCGCGATCACGCGACATTCGCGAAACCGCAGCAACTCGCCACCGGGGTCACGCACGTCTGGGTCAACGGCACGCAGGTGCTGCGCGACGGCGTCCACACCGGCGCCACGCCTGGTCGCGTGGTGCGCGGCCCCGGTTGGTGCGGCTGGCAGCCGGGCGGCTGTGACGTGCCTGCGCGGTGAGTGCCGGCTCGGTCGCTCTCGGCGACGACTGCAGGGCGCATTCGGCAGGAGCTGCATGAGCGACACCGAAGACGACGTGCTGGTGCTCGGCGCCGGCGCGATCGGAGTCGCGTGTGCGTACGCGTTGCAACGGGCCGGACGGCAGGTGCGCGTGCTCGACCGTGGAGCGATCGGTGGCGCCACCTCATACGGCAATTGCGGCACGCTGACACCCAGCCACGCACCGCCGCTGCAAGCGCCGGGCATGATTGCGCAGGGACTGCGCTGGATGTGGCGCGCGGACGCGCCCCTCCGCGTCGCGCCGGGTTTCGAACCGCGGCGCTGGGGATGGTTGGCGCGTGCGGCGATGAACTGCCGCCCGGGCATTCACGCGCGCAATACCGCCGTACGCGCCGCATTGCTGTTGCGCTCGCGCGCGCTGATCGAGGAATGGATCCGACGCGAGCACATCGATTGCGATTTCGAGGCTGCCGGGACGCTGTATGTGTATCGCAACTCCTCCGACCTCGCGCGCTCCGCCGAACAACAGATTAAGGCGCTTGCTCCGCTCGGAATCGACACGGAGGTGTGGGACGCCGAGCGCACGCAGGCCGCGGAACCGTGCCTGCTGCCCGGCGTCGCCGGGGCCTTGTTCAATCCGCAGGATGCCCACCTGCGACCCGACCGATTCGTCGAGGGTCTCGCGGAAGTCGTGCGGCGCGGCGGCGGCGGGTTCGAACTCGGCGCCGAACTTGCGGGATGGGAACTGCGCGACGGCCGTGCCATCGGCGTGCGCTCGAGCGGCGGAGTGCATCGCGCGCGTGACATCGTGGTCGCGCTCGGCCCGTGGCAGGCCAGCTTCGTGCGCGGACTGGGGCTCGAACTGCCCATCGAGCCGGGCAAGGGCTATTCGATCACATACGCCGAGCCGCCCCCGCTCGTGCCGCGAAGACCGTTGGTATTGAAGGACGCGAGCGTCTGCGTGACAACCTGGGCGCAGGGATTCCGCCTCGGCAGCACCATGGAATTCGCGGGATTCGACGCGTCCCTCAACCGGCGCCGGCTCGACGCGCTGGTCAACGCCTCGCGCCGTTACCTGCGCGAGCCTGAAGGTCGGGGCGCTCGCTCCGACTGGTTTGGCTGGCGTCCGATGAGCCCGGACGATCTCCCGATCATCGATCGCGCACCCTCGGCATCCAACGTGGTGCTCGCGGGCGGACACGGCATGCTCGGCATGAGCCTCTGCGCCGTGACGGCGGAACTGGTGGCGGCGATGCTCGAAGGTTCCGAACCCGGGATCGATACTGCGCCGCTCTCGGCAACGCGCTTCGGCGGCGTGCACCGCCGCCGCGGAGTTCCTGCACGGCCTGCTCGGGTGCAGGCGACCAAGGAGCTTCGCTCGCGTCCCTGATCCGCTTCGGGGCACGCTGCGCGACTGCTGGAACCGTGATGCAGTGCTCGAAGCAGGCATTAACCGCTTCGGACCGCTTCGACCATTGACCCGATGTGTGGCGTTGAGCGTGGCCCGACGGGGGTCTAGCATCAGGCAATGACTGACCCCAAAGTTTTCAAACTGCGCCTCGTGACCGGCAGCGACGTGGCGATCCTTGCGATGTTCCTGCTGCAAGGCTGCGCTGCAGTTCGACCACCGGACCTCGCGTCGCGACCCCCGCAACGCGGCGACGGACAGCAGCGCGAGGACGAGGTTGCCGCGCGCCAGCAGGATTTCATCGCGCGCCGCGCCGCGCCCGGCACGCAGGCGTTTTCTCCCAGCGTGTGGTTCGCTGCGGAAGCAGGCATGCGCACGATGCCAAGGCACATCCCCGGACGTGAGGACTTGTCAGCACCGGGCGAAGCCGTCGGCGTGCAACCGAAGGCTGCGCATGCCTGGCAGTTCGTCGGGCCGTCGAACGTCGCCGGCCGGGTACGCACGCTCGCATTCCATCCGCAGAATCCCGATGTGTTGTTCGCCGGTGGCGTTTCGGGTGGCGTATGGCGCAGCGACGATCGCGGCGCGAATTGGCGGGCGTTGTCGGACGACGCCGTCAATCTCAACATCGGCGCCCTGCTCATCGATGCGGCGCGCCCCGACGTGATGTACGCGGGTACCGGCGAGCTCTACCGCAACAGTGGCATGCCCTGGTCGCCGATGTCCGGCGCCGGCATCCTGAAAAGCAGCGACGGCGGCCGCACCTGGCACCAGCTCACGGCCACCGCGAACGCGGACTTCCGCTACGTGAGCGACCTGGTAGCGAGTCCGCACGACGCCAACCGCCTGTACGCGGCGACCAACTCCGGGATCTGGCGCAGCGACGACGCGGGACAGTCGTTCACGCGAGTGCTGCGGCCCGTGGATGCGCAGGACCAGGCGCTGTACGAGGGCTGCAACGACCTCGCGATGCGCTCGGACACGCCCGGCGACTGGCTGTTGGCGTCCTGCGCGTCGCGCTCGATCGACGACCGCTACTGGCTGCCCGGCACCGTCACGCCGCCGGCGTGCGGTGGACCCTGCCCGGCTGCCGTGTTCGTCAATGCCGACGCCGCCGGCACGGGCACGTGGCGCAGCGTCCTGTCCGAAGCGGGGCAGGGTCGCACCCAGATCGACATCCATCGCGCCGACCAGCGCGTGCTCTACGCCTCCTCCGCCAGCATCGTGCCGGGACCGGACCGCACCGGTGACGGACTGGGCGATTACGACAACGGCCTGCATGCGGTGTTCCGTTCCGACGACGGTGGCCAGAGCTGGCGCGCGACCGTGCGCAATACCGATCCGGTGAAGCTCAACACCACATTGCTCTCGCACGCTTCCGGCGCGTTCGCACGAAGCTGTTTTGGCGACCCGGCCGACGACTGGTACGGCGCCGGCTGGTACAACCACACCATTGCGGTCGACCCGGTCGATCCCAACCGCGTGTGGGTGGGGGGCATGGACGCCTACCGTTCGGACGATGGCGGTCGCAACTTCGGCCTCGCTTCGTGGTGGTGGTCGACGCCGGGCCGTCCGAGTTACGTGCATTCCGACCAGCACCTGCTCAAGTTCGACCCGCGTTTCGACGGCACTTCGAACGCACGCCTGTACTCGACCAACGACGGTGGCGTGGCGGTGACCGACGACGCGCGCGGGACTGTCGCGCGCGGCGACAGCGCCCCGTGCGCGCCACGCGACAACCAGATCGCATGGCGCACGGTGTCGGGTCGGCTCGGCACCACGCAGTTCTATTCGGGTGCGGTGTCGCCGCACGACGGCCGCGCGATCGGCGGCACCCAGGACAACGGCACCTTGTATGCGCCCGCCGATCCGGGCAACCAGGAATTCGTCCACGTGCTCGGCGGCGATGGTGGCAACGTCGCGTTCGATCCCGTCAATCCCGCGACCGTATACGCGAGCATCTACTACGTGTCGCTGCATCGTTCGGACAATTTCGGGCAGTCCTTCCGCCAGGTCGTCAGCGGCATCAACGACAACACCATCTTCGTCATGCCATGGACGCTCGATCCGAGCGCGCCGTCCCGCATCTACGCGGGCGGAACGCGCATCTGGCGCAGCGACAACCGCGGCGATAGCTGGCGTGCGGTCAGCGCCAGCCTTGGCGGGACCGCCTTCGGCAACCGCGCTTCCGCGATCGGCGTCGCACGATCCCGGCCCGATCGCGTGCTCGCGGGCAACCAGCTGGGCATCTATCGCAACGACGCCACGCTCGCGGCCAGCACCGGGACATCGTGGAGCGTGCGCTCCCCGCGCGTGGGCTGGGTGTCGTCGCTGGTATTCCAGAACAACGACGCGAACATCGCGTGGGCGACGTACTCAAGCATCGGTGGAACGCATGTGTGGCGCAGCGCCGACGGCGGCCTGACATGGTCGCCGCGGGATGGCTCCGGACCCGGCGCGTTGCCGGACGTGCCGGTGCACAGCCTGGTCATCGATCCCGCTGCGCCCGGGCGCATTTACCTCGGCACCGACCTCGGCGTGTTTTTTTCACCGGACGCCGGCCTGACGTGGGCGGTCGAGAACACCGGCTTCGCCAACGTGATCGTCGAGCGCCTGGCGCTCGGCCCGCCCGCCGCCGTGGGCGCACCACCCCAGCTGCATGCGTTTTCGTATGGCCGCGGGATCTGGAAAACGCCACTCGATTTCGCCGGCGTTCCCGATTACCGCATGGGCAACGAGGTCACCGGCCTGTGGTTCGATCCCGCCCAGGACGGGCAGGGACTCAACCTTGAGATCATCGACCAGCAAGGCGTGCCGAAGATCGTCGTGATCTGGTACACGTACCGCGATGGGCGTCCGCTCTGGCTGTACGGCCTCGGCGATTTCAGCGCCGACCGCACCCAACCCATCCAGTTGTTCGAGGCTTCGGGTCCCGACTTCCCGCCGGATTTCCGCGCGTCCGACTTCTCGTCGCGACCGTGGGGTGAGGTTTCGCTGGTGTTCGGCAGCTCGACGTCGGCGACGTTTTCATGGCGTTCCGTCGACGGCGTCCGCGCCGGTTCGATGCCGCTGCAACCGCTGACGCGATTGCGCGATCCTGCCGTGGACGGGACGCAGGGAGGCCGGCCCGCGTGCTTCAGCGGTTCGTGGTTCGACGCCACCCAGTCCGGGCACGGTCTGCAGGTACAGATGGTGACCGGTGCCGACCGCCGGCCGGTCATGGCCTTGGTCTGGTACGCGTTCCAGGACGGACAAACCGTGTTCCTCACCGGCGCCGCAGAGAGCAATGTCGACGGCGCGCGTGTACCCATGGTGTTGACGCGCGGCGCCCAGTTTCCACCGGCATTCCGACCCGGCGACGTGGTGCGTGAAGCCTGGGGCGAAGTCGACCTGCGCTTCACCGGGGAGAACAGCGCGCGACTGACGTGGACACCGACGCTGGCTGGGTTCCGCGGAGGATCCGTCGACCTCACGCGCTTGACGCGCATCCGCGGACAGGACTGCCAGTGACGCAGTAGCGGTGAGCGACGGCAGGCGCGAAAGCACCTCCTGCGCTCCGTTAGCGAGAAATCCGACGGACTGGTTGCGGCCGCCCGCCTCGGCGAGAAAAATACCGGCGTCGGTCCGGGCTCCGGACTCAGGTATCGAGGGAGGCCAGGTCGCCCTTGGCTTCGAGCCAGGTCTTGCGGTCGCCGGCGCGCTTCTTGGCGAGGAGCATGTCGATGAGCGCGCGCGTGGCCTCGCCATCGTCGATGTCGAGGCGCACCAGGCGGCGGGTGTCGGGATGGATGGTCGATTCGCGGAGCTGGGGCGGATTCATTTCGCCGAGGCCCTTGAATCGCGTGACACTCACCGCGCCCTTGATCTTGTCGCGTTCGATGCGCTCGAGCAGGATGCGTTTCTCTTCCTCGTCCAGCGCGTAGAACACCTGCTTGCCCACGTCGACGCGGAACAGTGGCGGCATGGCCACGAACACGTGGCCAGCATGGACCAGCGCGGGAAAGTGGCGGAGGAAGAGGGCGCAGAGCAGCGTCGCGATGTGCAGGCCGTCGGAGTCGGCGTCAGCGAGGATGATGACCTTGCCGTAGCGCAGTCCGTCGAGCTTGTTGACGCCCGGGTCGCAGCCGATGGCGACCGCGAGGTCATGGACCTCGGTCGACGCCAGCACGCCGGACGACTCGACCTCCCAGGTGTTGAGGATCTTGCCCCGCAGTGGGAGCACCGCCTGGAAATCCTTGTTGCGCGCCTGCTTGGCCGAACCGCCGGCGGAATCGCCTTCGACCAGGAACAGTTCGGTACGGGCAAGGTCCTGCGAGGCGCAATCCGCGAGCTTGCCCGGCAGCGCCGGACCACTCGTGATCTTCTTGCGCACCACGACCTTGCCTTGCTTGAGCCGATCCTGCGCGCGCTCGATCGCAAGCGCGGCGATGCGTTCGCCGATGCTTACATGCTGGTTGAGCCAGAGCGAAAAACTGTCGTGTGCGATGGTTTCGACGAGCCCTGCCGCGTGGCGGGAACTGAGTCTCTCCTTGGTCTGTCCGGAGAATTGCGGATCGCGCAGCTTCACCGACAGCACGAAGCTGAGCCGGTCCCAGACATCCTCGGGTGCGAGCTTGATTCCGCGCGGCAGCAGGTTGCGGAAATCGCAGAACTCGCGCAGCGCGTCGGTCAGCCCGGTGCGCAATCCGTTGGCGTGCGTGCCGTGCTGCGCCGTGGGAATTAGGTTGACGTAGCTTTCCTGGACCAATTCGCCGTCGACGTGCCAGGCGATGGCGAAGTCCGCGAACTCGCCGTCCCGCTGCATGCCGGCCAGCAGCGGCGATTCCGGCAGCGTTTCGGAGGAAGCCAGTTGCGAGCCGAGGTAGTCGCGCAGACCGTTTTCGTAAAACCATTCCACCTGTTCGCCGGAGGCCTCGTCGCGCAGGCTCACGGTGAGGCCGGGACAGAGCACGGCCTTCGCGCGCAGCACGTGCTTGAGGCGCGGCAGCGAGAACTTCGGCGAATCGAAGTACTTCGGATCCGGCCAGAAACGCAGGCGCGTGCCGGTGTTGCGCTTGCCGACGCTGCCCTGCGCAGCGAGGTCCGTCACCGGCGCGCCATCGCGGTAGCTTTGCGCGAATTCATTGCCGTCGCGCCGGATCACCACTTCGACCCGGGTCGACAAGGCATTGACGACCGATACGCCGACGCCGTGGAGACCGCCCGCGAACGCGTAGTTGCGGCCGGAGAACTTGCCGCCCGCATGCAGTCGCGTGAGGATGAGCTCGACCCCGGGCACGCCTTCTTCAGGGTGCACGTCGACCGGCATGCCGCGACCGTCGTCGGTCACTTCCAGCGAGCCGTCCGCAAACAGCACCACGTCGATTTGCTTCGCGTGTCCGGAGATGGCCTCGTCGACGGCGTTGTCGACGACCTCCTGGGCGAGGTGGTTGGGCCGCGTGGTGTCGGTGTACATGCCTGGCCGGCGCTTGACCGGATCCAGCCCGGACAACACTTCGATGTCGGCGGCGGAGTAGCGTTGGCTCATGCGGGGACGGAAGACCGGACTGCTGGGAAAGGCACGGCACAATGGCGGCAGCGCCGATGCCTGACAAGCGCGGCGGGACGCTCCGGGGAAAAGGGGTCAACGTCAATTATCGATAAATCCCAGTCCCCGCTGGCGCTTGCGCCTGTCGATAATTGACTCTCCCCGCTTTTCACGCGCACCCCTTTTCGCGCCATCGGGCGAATGCCTCCCGCCCATGGGCTAAACTCCGTGCTTCGCCGCTGCCGCTTTTGTGTCCATGACCCCCCTCATCTTCGTCACCGGCGGCGTCGTTTCATCCCTGGGCAAGGGCATCGCGGCGGCGTCGCTGGGCGCGATCCTCGAAGCGCGCGGACTCAGCGTGACCATGATGAAGCTGGATCCGTACATCAACGTCGATCCGGGCACGATGAGCCCCTACCAGCACGGCGAGGTGTACGTCCTCGACGACGGTGCGGAAACCGACCTCGACCTCGGGCACTACGAGCGCTTCGTGCGCACGCGGCTGACGCGGCGTAACGCCATCACCACCGGTCAGGTCTACGAAAACGTCATCCGACGCGAGCGTCGCGGCGACTACCTCGGCGCCACGGTGCAGGTGATTCCGCACATCACCGACGAGATCAAGCGCCAGATCGAGGCCGCGACCGCGGGCTTCGACGTGGCGCTGATCGAGATAGGCGGGGCCGTCGGCGACATCGAATCGCTGCCGTTCCTCGAGGCTATCCGCCAGTTCCGGGTCGAACGCGGCGCCGACCAGACGCTCTACATGCACCTGACGCTGGTGCCTTTCATCAAGGCCGCTGGCGAGATCAAGACCAAGCCGACACAGCATTCAGTGAAGGAACTGCGCTCGATCGGCATCCAGGCAGACGTGTTGCTGTGCCGCTGCGAGGAACCGTTGCCGGACGCCGAACGACGCAAGATCGCGCTGTTCACCAACGTACCCGAGCGCGCAGTGATTTCCGCGATCGACCACGATTGCATCTACGCCATCCCCGACTGGCTGCACGAGCAGGGGCTCGACGAGATCGTGGTGAAGCAGTTGGGCCTGGCGTGCCATCCGCCCGACATGAGCGACTGGCAACGCGTGGTCGCGGCCGCGCGCGCGCCGCGCGACAAAGTGCGCATTGCCATCTGCGGCAAGTACGTCGAGCACAAGGATGCGTACAAGTCGCTCGGTGAAGCCCTCCGCCACGGTGGACTCGCGCATGCGCTCGAAGTCGAGCTCACCTGGCTCGAATCGGAACAGATCGAGGCCGACGGCGCAGAAGCGGCCCTGCACGGCGTCGACGCCATCCTGGTGCCAGGCGGATTCGGCGAGCGCGGATTCGAGGGCAAGGTGGCGGCGGCGCGGCACGCACGCGAGCACGGGGTGCCGTATTTCGGCATCTGCTACGGCATGCACGCCGCGGTGGTCGATTTCGCGCGGCATGTGGCCGGCCTGCCCGGAGCCAACAGCACCGAAAACGCCAGGGCCACCATCGATCCGGTCATCGCGCTCATCACCGAATGGACCACGGAGGACGGCGCCACGGAGCGTCGCTCGGACGCGTCGGATCTCGGCGGCACCATGCGGCTCGGCTCGCAGAAATGTCGCCTGGCCGCAGGTTCGCTGGCACGCTCGCTGTATCGCAACGATGTCATCAGCGAGCGCCACCGGCATCGCTACGAATTCAACAACCGCTATCGCGAACGCTTCGAGCAGCTCGGCATGCGCATGGCCGGCGTATCGATGGACGAGAACCTGGTCGAGCTCATCGAGCTGCCGGACCACCCGTGGTTCCTGGCGTGCCAGTTCCATCCCGAATTCACGTCGACGCCGCGCGATGGCCATCCCCTGTTCGCCGGCTTCGTCGCCGCGGCGCGCGACTATCGCGCGTTGCGCTCCGCGCCCCGTCTCGCCAGCGATGCCGCGGCATGAAGCTCTGCGATTTTGAGGTCGGGCTCGACCAGCCGTTCTTCCTGATCGCAGGGCCCTGCGTCATCGAATCGATGCAGCTGCAACTCGACACCGCCGGCACGCTCCAGGAAATCACCCGCGAGCTGGGCATTCCTTTCATCTTCAAGTCGAGTTTCGACAAGGCCAATCGCACGTCGGGCACCAGTTTCCGCGGGCCTGGGCTCGAAGAGGGCCTCAAGGTACTGGCGGAAGTCAAGCGCCAGCTCGGCGTGCCGGTGCTGACCGACGTGCACGAGTACACGCCCATGGATGAGGTGGCCGCGGTCGTCGACGTGCTGCAGACGCCGGCGTTCCTGTGCCGCCAGACCGACTTCATCCAGAAGGTCGCGAGCGCGGGTCGCCCGGTCAACATCAAGAAGGGCCAGTTCCTGTCGCCATGGGAAATGAAGCACGTCGCGGCCAAGGCGCAGGCGACGGGCAACACGCAGATCATGGTGTGCGAGCGCGGCGCCTCGTTCGGCTACAACAACCTCGTCTCCGACATGCGTTCGCTTTCGGTCATGCGCGACACCGGCTGCCCGGTGGTGTTCGACGCGACGCACTCCGTGCAATTGCCCGGCGGTATGGACGGCAAATCAGGCGGCCAGCGCGAATTCGTGCCGGTGCTGTCGCGAGCGGCGGTGGCCGTCGGCATCGCGGGGCTCTTCATGGAAACGCACCCCGATCCGGACAAGGCACTGAGCGACGGCCCCAACGCGTGGCCACTTGGCCAGATGCGCGCGCTGCTCGAAACCCTCAAAGCCCTCGACGAAGTAACCAAGCGCAACGGCTTCCTCGAAGCCGCCATTTCCTTCTCCCCGTGACAACGGAGAGAAGGTGGCCGCAGGGCGCATGAGGGCCAGCGCTCACCCTGATTGCCCCTCATCCGCCTTCGGCAACTTCTCCCCGCAGGCGGGGAGAAGGGAAGATATCCACAGCCTATGTCCCCAAAGACTACACACGAAATGACAGCGATTACAAAGGTCCACGCACGCGAGATCCTCGATTCGCGCGGCAATCCCACGCTCGAGGCGGAAGTGACGCTCGCGAGCGGCCACATGGGGCGCGCTGCCGTGCCTTCCGGCGCGTCGACCGGCGTGCGCGAAGCCGTTGAACTCCGCGATGGCGACAAGACGCGTTATCTCGGCCGTGGCGTGACGAAAGCAGTTGCGAACGTCAATGGCACGATCGCGAACGCGATACGGGGTCTCGACGCGCACGACCAGGCCGCGCTCGACGCCAAGCTGATCGCGCTGGACGGCACCGACAACAAGTCGCACCTCGGCGCCAACGCATTGCTTGGCGTGTCCCTCGCCAACGCGCACGCCGTCGCGGCCTTCAAACAGGTGCCGCTCTGGCAGCATCTCGCGGGCGGTCGCGCCACGGTGTTGCCGGTGCCGATGATGAACATCATCAACGGCGGCGCGCATGCCGACAACAATGTCGACATGCAGGAGTTCATGGTGCTGCCGATCGGCTTGCCATCCTTTGCGGAGGCGCTGCGCGCGGGCACGGAGATTTTCCACGCGCTCAAGGCCGTGTTGAAGGCACGCGGCCTCAGTACGGCAGTGGGCGACGAAGGCGGCTTCGCGCCGGACCTCCGCTCCAACGAAGAGGCTGTCGAAACAATCCTCGAGGCCATCGGCAAAGCCGGGTACGGCGCCGGCAGCGACGTCTGGCTCGGGCTCGATGTCGCGAGCTCGGAGTTCTATGACGCGGATACGCGCAAGTACAACCTGCTGGGCGAAGGCAAGCGCCTGACCGCCGAGAAGTTCACCGAGTTCATGGCCGACTGGTGCGATCGCTATCCCATCCTCTCGATCGAGGACGGCATGGCGGAGGGCGACTGGGATGGTTGGAGAACTTTGAGCGACCGACTGGGCGAGCGGGTGCAACTGGTGGGTGACGACCTGTTTGTCACCAATCCGAAAATTTTCGCCGAAGGCATCGAGCGGCACATCGCCAACGCGATCCTGGTAAAGGTCAACCAGATCGGCACGCTGACCGAAACGCTCGAGGCGATCCGCATGGCGGACGCCGCGAACTACGCCGCGGTGATTTCGCATCGTTCGGGCGAGACCGAGGACACCACCATCGCCGACCTCGCGGTCGCGACCACGGCCAGCCAGATCAAGACCGGATCGCTGTGCCGGTCCGACCGGGTCGCGAAGTACAACCAGCTGCTGCGGATCGAGGAAGCCCTCGGCACCGCCGCGCGTTACGCCGGGCGCGAGGCATTCCCCAGGTTTGCCTCGCGCCTGCGCTGACTGGATCACGATGGGCCTGCGTCCGATCATCGCGTTGCGCTGGACCGTGGTCGTGCTGCTGGTGCTGATCGTCGCGTTGCAGGTGCGGCTCTGGACCGGCACCGCCGGCATGCCGGGCGTGCAGCGTCTCGAGCAGCGCATCGCGCGACAACGCGCGGAGAACATCGCGCTGCAAAAACGCAACGATGCGCTCGCGGCCGACGTCGCCGACCTCAAATCCGGGCGCGAAGCCGTGGAAGATCGCGCGCGACAGGAACTCGGCATGACCAAACCGGGCGAAGTCTTCTACCAGGTCATCGAGAGCGAGCCGGCCGAGACCGCTCCTGCTGCAGAGTGAGCTATCCCGGACGAGCGGTCGTTTGCGCCGCGCGGAGTGGCGCTGTGCTCGGCATTCCAATCACTGCGCCTCGCTTTCGGGCCATCGGGAGTGGCAAGCTGCCGCCATGAACGCCAAGCCATCGATCTGGTGCGTGGTGCCCGCCGCAGGGCGCGGTGTCCGATTCGGCAGTGGGTTGCCCAAGCAATACCAGCCGTTCGGCGGTGCGCCGCTGCTGCTCGTGACCTTGCGCAAGCTCGCAACCCATCCTTCAATCGCGGGTCTCATGGTGGTGCTCGCGCCCAACGATCCGCACTGGCCGAAGCTTGGCCAGCTTGACGGCAAGCCCGTGCTGAGGGCCGAAGGCGGCGAAGAGCGCGCGGATTCCGTTCTGGCCGGCTTGCGCGCGCTGCGCGACACCGGTGCGGTCGGCAGCAACGACTGGGTACTGGTGCATGACGCGGCGCGTCCCTGCGTCACACACACCGACATCGATCGCCTGATCGCGCAGGGCTGCCTCCACCCGTATGGCGCCCTACTCGCGTGCCCGATCAGCGACAGCTTGAAACGTGTAGTAGGCGAGCACACGCTGGAGAGCAGTGGGGCAGTGTCGCGCGAGCGTGTCTGGCGCGCGCAGACGCCGCAGTTGTTCCGGCTGGCCCCGCTGATCGAGAACCTCATGAGCGCGCTCGACGCCAGCACGCCCGCCGATCCCGTCACTGACGAAGCTTCCGCCTACGAACACCATGGGTGCTTTCCCTTGGTGGTCGAGGGATCGGCCAGCAACATCAAGGTGACCACCGCCGACGACCTGCACATGGCCTTGCGCCTGGTTGCGGGATGATGGAAAGGGTGGCCGCCGGTGCATCCCCAGTACCTGTAGAGCGGAGCTTGCTCCGCTGCTTCCTTGGCGCTGCAGCCGAGCAAGCTCGGCTCTACAAATGCCAGAGCCGTTCCGCTTCTGTAGAGCGGAGCTTGCTCCGCTGCTTTTCACGATTGCCGCGGCGCATGCAGTGCAGCCGAGCAAGCTCGGCATTTATGAGCGGGCCATGCTCGCGACCAGAGTCGCTCCGATGTCGCGGGCATGGCCCGCTCCTACAAAATCCGGCGAACGCCGAGTTTGTTGCGCGACTGCGTGCCGACGAAGATGGGGCAAACGATCTGCAAGGGCAGAGGCCATGCGCGTGATCGCTCCGG
>JBKJSW010000372.1:0-2690 GCA_046595765.1 Ahniellaceae bacterium | reverse complement strand
ACGGCCTTGCGCATCGCGCGGCGGAAGGCCACGCGCTTTTCGAGCTGCATGGCCACCGACTCGGCAATCAGCTGCGAATCGAGTTCCGGCTTCTGAATCTCGAGGATGTTGATGAACACCTCGCGGCTGGTCACCTTGGTGAGTTCCTGCCGCAGCTTGTCCACTTCCGTGCCCTTGCGGCCGATGATGATGCCCGGGCGCGACGTGTGGATGTCGATCTTCAGCTTGTTGGCCGCGCGCTCGATATCAATGCGCGCCACGCCCGCATGGGCGAATCGCTTCTTGAGTTCGGCTCTCAGACGAAGGTCTTCGTGCAGCAGCTTGGCGTAGTCGCGATCGGCAAACCATCGTGACTGCCAGGTCTTGTTGAACCCGAGCCGGAATCCGTAGGGATGTACTTTCTGACCCATATGTCGCTACTCGTTTCCTGAACCGGCCGCACTGGCCTTGGGCTTCGCGGCCGCTGCCTTCTTGCTGCCTGCCACGCGCGCCGCGCGCGCCTTGCTTGCCGGTGTGGCGCCGCCAACACCCAGCTTCTTCGCCGGTCGTTCCTTGACCGCTACCGTCAGGTGCGTGGTTCTCTTCACCACGCGAAACGCCCGGCCCATCGGGGCAGGCCGCACGCGCTTCATGCCCGGCCCCTGGTCCGCGTAGCAGCTCGACACGAACAGCCGATCGACGTCGCCGCCAAAGCCTTCGGCCTGTCGCGCGTTCGCCATCGCCGACCGCAGGACCTTCTCGATGTCCTTGGCCACCTTCTTCCGACAGAACACCAGCGTGGCCAGTGCGCCGTTCACGTCCTTGCCGCGGATGAGCCCCAGGACCAGCCCGGCCTTCTGCGCCGAGGTCCGCACGAACTTTGCCGTCGCTTGCGCTTCGACCATTAGGCGGCTCCCTTCGCGGGCGCCGACGCTGCGGCCTTGTCCGCGCGCGTGGTGTGGCCCTTGAACGCCCGGCTCGGCGCGAACTCGCCCAGCTTGTGCCCAACCATGTTCTCGGTCAGATACACCGGAATGAACTTCCGGCCGTTGTGCACCGCCACCGTGTGCCCGATCATCTCGGGCACCACCGTGGACCGGCGCGACCAGGTCTTGATGACCTTCTTTTCGTTCGCCCGGTTCATGGCTTCCACCTTCTCGAGCAGGTGGAGGTCAATGAACGGACCTTTCTTGAGTGATCTGCCCATAACTACTTCTTCCGCCGTTCGACGATGAACGAATCAGTGCGCTTGTTACGGCGCGTTTTGTAGCCCTTGGTCGGAATGCCCCACGGGGTCACCGGATGCCGGCCGCCTGATGTCTTGCCCTCGCCACCGCCCAGTGGGTGATCCACCGGGTTCATGGCGACGCCGCGCACGTGCGGACGCTTGCCCAGCCACCGGCTGCGGCCCGCCTTGCCGATCGAGATGTTCTCGTGGTCCAGGTTGCCGACCTGACCAATCGTCGCCAGGCACTCGCTGTTGATGTGGCGGATCTCGCTCGACGGCATCTTCACCGATGCGTAGTCGCCGTCCTTGGCCACCAGCTGCACCGCGGATCCGGCCGACCGTGCGATCTGCCCGCCCTTGCCGGGCCTCAGCTCCACGTTGTGCACCATCGTGCCCAGCGGAATCAGCTTCAGCTTGAGGCAGTTTCCCGGCAGGATGTCCACGCCGTCGCCTGACATCACGGGATCGCCCACCTTCATCCCGAGCGGATGCAGGATGTAGCGCTTCTCGCCATCGGCGTACGTCACGAGCGCGATGCGCGCGCTGCGGTTCGGGTCGTACTCCACGGTCGAAATCTTGCCGGGGATGTTGAACTTGTCCCGCTTGAAATCGATGACCCGGTAGTTGCGCTTGTGACCGCCACCGCGCCACCACGACGTGATCTCACCCTTGTTGTTGCGGCCCCCTGAGCGGTGCAGCGGTTCCAGCAGCGGCTTGTGCGGCGTCGTCGAGGTAACCTCGTCGAACGTCTGCACGCTGTAGAACCGGCGCGCCGGTGAGGTGGGCTTGTAGTTGCGAATCCCCATGATCCTTTAGGCCCCTTCCAGGAACTCAGGCACTTTCTCGCCGGCCTTGAGCCGGACCCATGCCTTCTTCCAATCCGGACGCTGTCCCGAGAAGCGTCCCTGCCGCTTGATCTTGCCGTGCTGAATCTGCGTGCGCACAGCGGCGACCTTTGAGCCGAACAGCGTCTCGACGGCCCGTCGAATATCCACCTTGGTTGCCTCGCGTGCCACTTCAAAGACCACGACGGAGCCGGTTTCCCTGGCAACCGTTGTCTTTTCCGTGACCAGCGGACGACGAATGACTCGTGTCGTCTTCATCCCAGCACCTCCTGCAGGCGCTCCATCGCAGCGCGCGTCAATACAACCCGTCCGGTATTCATCACATCGCGAGCCGTCAGCTGCTGGCTCGGCACCATCCGCACGCCGGCGATGTTGCGCGCCGACATCACGAAGTTCTCATTGAGCTTCACGTCCACGAACAGAGTCTTGCCGGTGGCGCCAAGGGACTTGAGCAGCGCGACCGCCGTCTTCGTCTTGACCTCGCCCGCCGTGAGTTCGTCCACGACCGTGACGACGCCGTCTTTGAGCCGGGACTGCAGCGCCGCACGCAGCGCGCCCTTCTCGACCTTCTTCGGCAACAGATACGTGTAGCTGCGCGGCTGGGGGCCGAAGACCGTGCCGCCCTTGCGCCACAGCGG
>JBKJSW010000005.1:0-3286 GCA_046595765.1 Ahniellaceae bacterium | reverse complement strand
TCGGTCAATGGAGCCGCCGCGCACAAGGCAAGCCCGGGCGATCTCGTGATCATCTGCGTCTATGCCTCCATGAGCGCTGCGGAAGTCGCCACCTTCGAACCGACGCTGGTGTATGTCGATCGCCAGAACCGCCTCACCCACACCAACCGCAGCCTGCCGAAGCAGGTTGCCTGAGGCTCGAGGTATCCGCGCCTCAGGCCGCATGGCGCAAGGTCAATAGCGCGCCAGCGCCCACTCCACGTGTTCCCGCACCAGCGCGGACGCATCCTCGCGACGCGTGACCAGCGCCGCGCGCGCGCGCGGAGAGGGCGCCGCGTTGCCGAGTGCCACCGCGATATTGCGCAGCCACCGCTCGTGTCCGATGCGGCGAATCGCGCTGCCTTCGGTGCGCGCCAGGAACGTCGTTTCGTCCCACGCGAACAGGTCTGCGAGCCCTGCGGAATCCAGTCCGTGACGCACGGCGAAATCGCCTTCGCGCGTCGGCTGTGCGAACTTGTTCCAGGGGCATGCAAGCTGGCAATCGTCGCAGCCGTAGATACGGTTGCCCATGAGTGGTCGCAACTCGGCCGGGATCGGTCCGTCGAGTTCGATGGTGAGATACGAAATGCACAGGCGCGCGTCGAGCCGGTAGGGTGCGACGATAGCCCCGGTCGGGCACACGTCGATGCAACGGCGACACGTGCCGCAATGGTCGCTGGCCGGTTGATCGAGCGGCAGCGGCAGGTCGACATACAGCTCCCCGAGGAAAAACCACGAGCCCGCGCGCGTATTGATGAGATTGGTGTGCTTGCCGATCCACCCGAGGCCGGCGTTGCGCGCGAGTGGCTTTTCCAGCACCGGCGCCGAGTCGACGAAGGCACGATGGCCAAAGGGCCCGACTTCGGCTTCGATCAGTCGCGCCAGCTTCGCGATCCGCCCGCGGACGAGCTTGTGATAATCGCGGCCCAACGCGTAGCGCGACACGTACCCGAGTTCCGGATGTTCGATCACCGACCACGCGTCGGCGGACTCGCGAGGAAAATAATCCATGCGCAGCGAGAGTACGCGGAGCGTACCCGGTAACAATTCATGCGGGCGGCTGCGCATGTTGCCGTGCCGTTGCATGTATTCCATCTCGCCGTGTTCGCCGCGTCCCAGCCATTCGATCAGTCGTTGCTCATCTTCCGCGAGATCGAGACCACTGACGCCCAGCTGCTGGAAGCCGAGCGTTTCCGACCACGCGCGGATTCTCGCGAGCAGCCCGCTGTAGTCGGGTGTCGGATTCGCGTCGGAGTCGAGGGCCTGCATGGCCGGAGTATAGAATCGCCCGAATGCTGACTCAGATGGATCTCGCTGGCGTCGCACAGATCCGCGCCCTCGAGGCGCGCGCGATCGCCGACCTCGGGGGCGACTCGTTCGCGTTGATGCAGCGCGCGGGCTTGGCCGCGTGGCAGCACGCGCGCATCCATTTCCCTGCAGCACGCCGCTGGCTGGTCTGCTGCGGAACCGGCAACAACGGCGGAGATGGTTACCTGGTCGCGGCGCATGCAGCACGGGCGGGCATCGAGGTACGCGTAATCCGGACCGCGCCGCCGGGCACCACGGATTCCACCCGAGCCGCCACGCTTTGCGCCGGAAGCGGCGTCGTGGCGGAAACTTTCGACGGCGGGTCGCTGCCTGCAGCCGACCTCGTGATCGATGCCGTGTTCGGCATCGGCTTCCACGACGTGCCGCGCGGCGCCGCCGAGGGACTTATCGTCGCGATGAATGCCCACGATGCCACCGTGTTTGCGCTCGACGTTCCATCCGGTGTCGATGCGGATCGCGGCTGCGCACCCGGGATATGCACAACTGCGGCGCACACGCTGACTTTTCTCGCGCACAAGCCAGGTCTGCATACGGGCGCAGGCAAGCGTTCCTCCGGAGTCGTGAGGCTCGCGGATCTCGGCAGCGCGTTCGTCGCCAATGCAGGTGGACCTTCGATCTCACTGCTCACCGCGCACGCGGTCCAGGGATTGGTGCCGCGCGCTGCAGACGATCACAAGGGTCGTCGTGGCCGCGCGCTGCTGATTGGCGGCGACGTTGGCATGGGTGGTGCAATCGCGCTCGCGGGAGAAGCCTGCGCGCGCGCCGGAGCCGGAATCGTCAGCGTGCTGACGCGCAGCGCACATGTGGGCGCAGTGCTGGCGCGACGACCGGAATTACTGGTGCTGGGCGAGGACGCGCCTGCAGCCGGAATTTCCGCCTTCGCTGCGTCGGCTCTGTCCGGCGCCGATGTCCTGGCGATGGGTCCCGGTCTCGGCCGCGGCGCCGGGGGCAGCGGCTGGATGCAGCGTGCACTCGCGGCCACCGCGCCGCGCGTGTTCGATGCCGACGCACTTAACCTGCTCGCGGCCGAGCCTGCGCAGTTGCGCAACGACGACATCATCACGCCGCATCCCGGCGAGGCTGCGCGCCTCTTGGATTGCACGGTCGCGGAGATCGAACAGGATCGAGTCTCCGCGGCGCGCAGGCTAGCCGAGCGCTTCAACGCGATTTGCGTCCTGAAGGGTGCAGGATCCCTCATTGCCGATCCAGCAGGGCGCGTGGCGGTGTCGCCGCATGCGGTGCCGGCGCTGGCGACGGGCGGCAGCGGCGATGTACTGACGGGACTGATTGCCGGGCTGCGCGCACAGGGGCTGGAAGCGTGGCTGTCCGCGTGCGTGGGCGTGCTTGCGCATGCGGAATGCGGTTTGGCCGCGAGCGCGCGGTACGGTGCGCGTGGCGTGCTTGCGGGAGATCTTGCGAAGCATCTTCCGCGGGTGCTCAACCGGTGAACGCGCATGCGATGCGCTGGCGCCTGCCGGACGCCGAGGCCACGATGATCGCGGGTGCCGGGCTGGCCGCAGCGTTGGCACCCGCCTGCATCGTGTGGCTGCGCGGCGACCTCGGTGCTGGCAAGACCACGCTCGCGCGGGGCCTTATCCAGCATTTCGATGCCGGCTTGCGCGTCAAGAGCCCGACCTATTCCCTGATCGAAACCTACGCGCTCGCGCCCTTCATGCTTCACCACCTCGACCTTTATCGTGTTCGCGACCCAGCCGAGCTCGAGGCGCTGGATCTGCGCGAGTTGTCCGGTGACGTGATGCTGATCGAGTGGCCCGAGCAGGGTGGCGACGCGACGCCCGCAGCCGATGTGGAACTGACTCTGTCCCACACCGACTCGACCCATCGCGGCCTCCAGGCCACCGCAAAAACGCTGCGCGGCGGCGAGGTTTTCGCTCAGTTGCAGCGATTTCTTGATAGAAACGGTTACAAATAGGTTGCA
>JBKJSW010000435.1:0-12865 GCA_046595765.1 Ahniellaceae bacterium | reverse complement strand
CAGGCGCTGGAAGCGCAACTCGATCCTGCGAGCGACATCGCGCAGTCGGTACGCGACCAGATCGCGCGGGCGCGCCAGGTCGGGGGACTGGAAGACGGATCCGCCGCGCCCGCGGTCGCCGCCGGCGATGCCGCGCCACCCGCGTCGCAGCCGGCGCCGGCCAGCGCCGCCGGTGCGAATCCCGTCACCGTCCATGTCGACATTGCTCCCGCCTTGCGATCGCGCCTCGGCGAAGGCGACACCCTGTTCGTGTTCGCGCGCGCGGCGGAGGGCCCGAAAATGCCGCTCGCGATCCAGAAGCGTTCGGCCTCGATGCTGCCGCTGACGCTCACCCTCGATGACACGATGGGGATGATGCCGAGCATGAAACTTTCCTCGGCCGAGACGCTGGTGTTCGGGGCGCGTGTTTCCAGCCGCGGCGACGCAACACCGGCGGCCGGCGACCTGCAGGTGTTGAGCGCACCGATCGCGCGGGCGGCGATCGACGCACCGATCCAGCTCACCATCGACGAAGTCGTGCGCTGACGCGCCCGGCGAGATCCCGCCATGCCCGCGACGCAATGGTTCGACCTGCCCTCGCCGTTCGCGATGAAGCGCGGCGGCGTGCTGCACCAGGGACGCCTGGCCTACGAGACCTGGGGCACGCTCGATGTCGCGCGCGGCAATGCCGTCCTCGTCCTCACCGGCCTGTCGCCGAGCGCGCATGCGGCTTCGAGCGAATCAGATCCGGAACCGGGGTGGTGGGAGAACATGATCGGCCCGGGCAAGCCGATCGATACATCACTGTACTTCGTGATTTGCGTCAACACGCTCGGCAGCCCCAAAGGATCGAGCAGCCCCGCGTCGATCAATCCCGCGACCGGCCTGCCCTACCGGCTCTCGTTCCCCGAACTTTCGATCGAGGACTGCGCGGACGCGGCGGCGGCGCTGGTGCGCGGCCTCGGCATCGACCGGCTGGCGTGCGTGCTGGGTTGCTCGATGGGCGGCATGTCCGCGCTCGCACTGCTACATCGCCATGCCGGCATCGCTCGGGCGCATGTGAACGTGTCAGGCGCCGCGCACGCCCTGCCCTTCTCGATCGCGATCCGCTCGCTGCAACGCGAGGCAATCCGGCTTGATCCGGCATGGAACGAAGGCAACTACGACGCCGAGCACTATCCCGAGAACGGCATGCGTATCGCGCGCAAGCTCGGCGTCATCACCTATCGGTCGGCGCTGGAATGGGACGGCCGCTTCGGCCGCGTCCGCCTCGATGGCAACGATCGCGCGGGCGATCCTTTTGGCCATGAGTTCCAGGTCGAGAGCTACCTCGAGGGACACGCCCAGCGTTTTGTGCGGCAGTTCGATCCCAACTGCTATCTCTACCTGAGCCGGTCCATGGACTGGTTCGATCTGGGCGAATACGCGGGCGGCGACGTCATGCAGGCGCTCGCGGGCATCGCGGTCGAGCGCGCCATGGCGATCGGCGTCACCACCGACATCCTGTTTCCGCTGCAGCAGCAGGAGCAGATCGTGGAAGGCCTGCGGGCCGGCGGTGCGGCCGCCATGCTGGTGGACCTGCGCAGCCCGCAGGGGCACGACGCTTTCCTGGTCGACCTGGCGGCGTTTGGTCCGCCCATCGCGCGCCTGCTGCAGGCTTTGTAGACTCTGCCTCCGTAAACCGCGCGGAGCAGCCCGCCCCGCAGCGCATCACTGGCCACCTGCAATGCTCACTCGCGATTTTCCCGGCGCCACCCAACTGTTCCGCGCGATCGACGCGGCCGTGTGCAAGGGCTGCGAGCAGGAACTGGTCGACGCCCTGCGCGGCGTCCTGTCGAAGGCGATGCGCGATCCGGAGATGCAATTGCCCGACTGCGTACTCGAGGGCAATCCGGCGGGATACGTGCGTCGCGAGTTGTACCGCAGCGAACGCCACGGCTACTGCGTCACCGCCATGACGTGGGCACCGGGCCAGGGCACCGGCCTGCACGACCACGACGGCAAGTGGTGCGTCGAAGGCGTCTGGCAGGGCGCGCTGGAGATCACGCAGTTCGAGCGCATGGAGCAGCGCGACGATCGAGCCCGCTTCGAGCCGCGCGCGACCATCACCGCCGGTCGCGGTTCCGCGGGCAGCCTGATCCCGCCACACGAGCACCACACGATCCGCAACCCGTCGGCCGACGAAACCGCCGTGTCGGTGCACGTTTATTCCGCGCCGCTCACCTGCTGCAGCGCCTTCGAGCCCGAAGGCGACAGCTGGTATCGCTGTTGTCCGCGCCAGCTCACCAACGACTGACGGCCGTCGCCTGCTCGCAGTCGTTGCGCGCGCAGGGGTGCTCGCACAAGCCATTGCGCGAACCGCGGTGCCACGTTTGGCACGCATCGGAAGCTCGCCTCGCCGGAACGCCGGAACACACTCGGTGTGGCTATAATGCCGCCCCGCGCCGGAGTGGCGGAATTGGTAGACGCAGCGGACTCAAAATCCGCCGATAGCGATATCGTGTCGGTTCGAGTCCGACCTTCGGTACCACGCGGGCCACGAGTTTTCGCAACATCCGAATGCGCTCCATGCCCATTGCCGGTGTACGGCATTCGGCCTTGAGCGATCCGCCGCGAGGCCCGTCTCGATGACGAACATTTGCCGGGCGACACCGGTTCTCCTGGCGGCGGTCGCACTTGCCTGCCCGGTCGCGCTCGCCGCTCCGACCACTTACGAACTCGACCCGGTGCACACGCGGGTGATGTTCTCGATCGACCATGCCCGGCTGTCCCGGTCGATCGGCACCGTGTCGGGCACGACCGGGACCCTCCGCTTCGATCCTGCGGACTGGTCTGCGGCCCGCATCGAGGCGCAAGTGCCCCTCACTCGTCTCGACCTCGGCGATTCGAAATGGAACAAGGCGGCATCGGCGCACAGCCTGCTCGATGTCGGGAACCACCCGTCAGCCACCTTCGTGTCGTCGCGTACCCAGGGTATCGATGCCCGCCACGCGTTGGTATTCGGCACGATGACGCTGCACGGAGTCGCGCGGGAAGTGGAATTCGAAGTGACCTTCAACGTGCTGAGAAATCATCCGATGCCGCCATTCCGGCGCTCGCTGGGGTTCTCGGCGACCACCACCATCAGCCGCAAAGCCTTCGACGTGGACGGTTTTCCGTCCGTCATCGGCGACGATGTTGAATTGCGCATCGAGGGAGAGGCCGTGCGTTCGAGCGGAGGCCAGGACGAGCGACAGACGCCCTGAATGGGCGTGCGGGCCCGCGCTGCCTTGCGGGTGCGCGACTTGCGTAGGGTAGGCGCGGTTGCGGCCGATGTTCGGCTGCAACGCCCACTTAACGCTGGAGCCTGTCGAACACGCGGTTCATCGGGGATTGCAGCCAGTTGCGTAGCCTGCCTCTACCCAAACGGAAGCAGTATTCCCCATGCAACGATTCTCGAACCTGTTTACCGCCATCGGCATCGCCGTCGTCGCGTCGCTCGCCCCGACGCAATGGGCACTCGCGCAGACCCGCACAGTTCCCGCTGTACGACTTGTCTGCGAACCCGCCCAGAACGCGGAATCTGTTTGCCGTACGGACACGCGCAACGGCGTTGCGCTGGTGCGGAGTTTCGGCCGCGAGAGGTGCGTCATTGGCCGCAACTGGGGCTACGACCGCGACGGCATCTGGGTTGCGGACGGCTGCAAGGCAGAATTCGCAATCGGCAGTTCCGGTAACGGCTATGGCTGGGGCTGGGGTAACCGCTTCACCGGCTACGTGTATTGCGAGTCGGTCGGCACCCGCCGCAACGAGTGCGCGATCACTGCCCGGGGCGGCGTGAGGCTGCTCAACCAGGTCAGCCGCGCCGCTTGCGTCGAAGGACGCACGTGGGGTTACACGGATCGCGCGATCTGGGTCAGCGGCGGTTGCCGTGCTGAGTTCGAAGTGAAGCTCGGCGGTCCGGATGTTCCGTCGCCGCGTCCGATTCCGGCGCCGGCGCCACTTCCTGCCGAAGCCTTCGTACTCTGCGAATCGCTCGACGGCCGCGACCGCTTCTGCAACTTGCCGATCGACGCGGATCGCGTCGTCCTCGAACGCCAGATCAGCCGATCCCCTTGCATCGAGGGACGGTCGTGGGGTTACCGGCAGTCCGGCATTTTCGTGACCAACGGCTGTCGTGCCGAGTTCCGCGTCGTTGATTACCGCGGCGATCGCGGCGATCGCGGCCGTCGCGGCCGGGGCGGACGTTTCGATGGCCGGGGCGAGGACGTCGAGCGCCTCACCTGCTCATCGACCAATGGCCGCCGCAACTATTGCAACTATCCAAACCGCGGCGTGCGCATGATCCAGCAGGTGAGCCGCGCGCCCTGCGTCGAGGACCGCACGTGGGGACGCGACCGCCAGGGTGTGTGGGTCGATCGCGGTTGCGCTGCGGTATTCGACATCCGTGATCGGGAAGGCCGCCGTTTCGACTTCGATCGCGATGGCGAGCGCGACTGGGACGAACGCGACGACCGCGATGGCGACAACGGCTGAACGTTTCTGCTGCGATTCGAAAAAGCCCGGCCATTGCCGCGCTTTTTCATGCGTGACATCGGGCTCGGCTGCGTCGCGAATCGTTCGCGATGTGCAGTACGTCGTCGAGCAGCGCGGCCGCCGTGATGCCGGCACCCGCGCCCGGTCCCTGGATCACCAGCGGCTGTTCGCAGTAGCGATCCGACCAGATGGCCACCCGGTTGTCGGTGCCCTTGCCAACGGCCAGCGGATGCGTCGTCGGCAACGACTCGAGGCCGAACTGCGCGCCCCCGGCGTCGACGCGTGCCACGAAGCGCAATACTTCCCCCGCCGCGCGCGCACGAACGTAGTGGCGGTGCACGCGGGCGTCGAGACCCTCGACGTCCCGGTCGTCATGGCTGCATTCGCGCAGGCCCGAGTCCGCGCCCAGCAGTGACCGCCCTGCGACATCACTTTCATCAAGCAGCATGCCGGCGGCACGCGCGACGATCAGCAACTTGCGCCGCACATCCACCCCGGCGAGGTCTTCCCCAGGATCGGGCTCCATGTAGCCCGCGGCACACGCCTCCTGCACCAGCGTCGAGAACGGGCGCGTGTCGTCGTAGCGGTCGAACAGCCACGCCAGCGATCCGGACAGCACGCCCGCGATCGCGGTCACTTGATCTCCCCCTTGCCGCAACGAGCGTATCGAAGAGAGGATCGGCAAGCCGGCGCCTACCGTCGCGGACTCGCCGTAGCTTGCACCGCCGCGACGTGCGGCGGTGTCAATCGCATTCCAGCGAGCGAAGCTGCCGCCGCGCCCGAGCTTGGACGCGGTAACGACGTGAATGCCGCAGGCCAACCAGTGCGCGTGGTGGTCGGCGACTAATTCGCTCCCGGTCGCATCGATAATGACGGGCACCGCGACACCGTGCAGCATGCGCTCGACATCGGGCAAGGGATTGAAACCAACGTCTGTTCGCGTTGCGACTCCCTGCGCCAGGGCATTACGCCAGTACGCCGCCTGGGGCTGCAGTCCCTGCGCATGGTGCACGCAGGCTCTCGAGTTGGCGGCGATCACCATCACTATCCGGCCTTCCATCGGCGTGTTGATCCAGTCCCTGAGGCGCGCCATCACGGCCCTGCCGACGGCACCGGTGCCGAGCAGCGCAACCTGCGGGCGCAACGTCGCGGGCGAGGCAGGCCGTAAAGGATTGCCAGGAGCCTTCACCCGATGCGACTGCGCTTCCACAGCGGTCATCGCGCGATGCTCCCCGCGACGCCTGCACCTGCGGCGCGATCCAGCGCATCGAGCACGTCGACGACCAGGTCGTCGCCGTGCTCGATGCCAACCGACAGCCGCAGCAGTCCCGCGCCGATGCCGGCAGCCTCACGTGCCTCGGCGGTCATCGCCGCATGCGTCATCGTGGCCGGATGCGCGACCAGGCTTTCCACCCCGCCCAGCGATTCGGCCAGCGTGAAGCATTGCAGTCCGTCCAGGAACAGTCGTACGGCTTGCTCACCGCCGTGCAGTTCAACGCCCAGCATCGCGCCGAAACCCGACTGTTGCCGCGCGGCGAGCGCATGACCCGGGTGCGACGCCAGGCCCGGATAATGCAATGCCCGCACCGCCGGATGAGCCTCTATCGCAGCGACGATCGCCAGCGTGTTGTGCTGGTGCACGCGGAGCCGCGCGTCGAGTGTGCGCAGGCCGCGCAACGTCAGGAAACTGTCGAACGGCGAGCCGGTGAGACCGAGCGCATTCGCCCACCAGGTCAACAGCCCATGATGTTCATCCGAGCGGGCAATGACGGCGCCCCCGACCACATCGCTGTGGCCATTGATGTATTTCGTCGTGGAATGTACGACGACGTCGGCGCCGAATGCGATCGGTCGCTGCAGCGCGGGCGACAGGAAGGTGTTGTCGACCACAGCCAGCGCCCCGGCCGCGTGCGCCGCTGCGATGACGAAGCGAAGGTCGGTGACGCGCAGCAACGGATTCGAGGGTGTCTCGATCCACACCAGCGCGGGCCGCGTGGCCAACGCCTCCGTCAGCGCACGCGGGTCGGTGAGGTCGCACGTGACCCGTTCGAACGCGCCCTTGGCGGCCAGTGCGTTGAACAGCCGCCAGCTGCCGCCGTACGCATCGTGGGGAACCACGACCCAGTCGCCTGGCTTGAGGAACGCGTGCAGCACCAGCGTGATGGCCGCCATTCCGGTCGCCGTGACCACGCCCCCGGCGCCGCCCTCCAGCTCCGCCAGTGCGTCGCCCAGCAAGTCACGCGTCGGATTGCCGCTGCGGCTGTAGTCGTACGCACGCTTCTGGTCGAAGCCGGCGAAACTGAAATTGGAAGACAGGACCAGCGGCGGCGTGACCGCGCCAAACGCAGTATCGCAGTCGATACCTGCACGCACGGCGACAGTGCTGGCATTGCGCGAAGGACTCGACGGTAGCGCGCTCACGCGGCCACCGCCACGTCAGCACTCAACGCGTCGCGCAACAGCGCGTCGAAGGCGGCGTGCTCTTTCAGGAATGCGTCGTGTCCATAGATGGAACGAAGCACGCTCAGGCGATGCCCGCCGCCGAGCGCCTGGACCAGCGTATGCGCGTCGGCCACCGGCACCAGTCGGTCCTCCTCGATCGCGATGACGTGCGTCAGTACGCGCACGCACGCAGGATCGAGCGACTGCAAATCGATCGATTCCGACAGCCGCGCGTACGCGACCGCCGACATCCGCTGTGCGAACGCGTCGCCGCAGTGATCAAGGTAGTCTTCCGCGCCGACGCGCACCTGACCGCGTTGCACCGAAGCGGCGCCGAAGCGCGCGTCGAACTCATCCGGCGTGCGATAGCTCAACAGCGCCAATTGGCGCGCCAGCGCAACACCTTGCAACTCGTCGCACTGCAGGGCGCCAAGCGCAATGGCGCGGCGCTGTAGCGCGCGCCAAGCGCTTGCGTACGGGTGCGCGCGGTGCGTGCCGCTGATGGCGACCAGTTGCCGCAATCGGGCGCCATGGCGTGCAGCAAACTGGAGTCCGACCATCGCGCCGTACGAGCAGCCCACGAATGCATGCAGCCGATCGATGCCGAGCGCGTCGAGCACGGCTTCGATGGCATCGACCTGGTCCACCGGGTCGATCGGCGCGTCGAGCGCGCCGTCGGCGCCGAGCCAGTCGAGCGCGAGCACGCAGACGCGCGAGCAATCAATGGCGCGTCCTGCTCCGACCTGCGCTTCCCACCATCCCGCGGCGCCGTCGCATGCGTTCGCCGCGACGTGGCGGTGCGCCGAGATGCCTCCGGCAACAAACACCACGGGTAACGTGGGACGCCCGGTGCGTTCGTGGCGAACGACGACGCGACGCGGGCCGGCATGTCGCAGGTTCAACTCGACGTGGATCTCGCCTCGCGTCGCGGGCAACTGCGGCGACGCCACAGCATCGAACCAGGGGGGCGTCGCGTCGCGACAAGGGGAACAGGAATCGGTCGACAGCATCATGGTGGGCGTCCTTGGGCACGGGAAGCCACCGAGTCGAAGTAACGACATGCGCGTGGATCGGCAACCACCCGATCGCGACGCGCGCATCGTCACCATCTTTCGACGACACCAGGTCGTCGCAGGAATTGGCACCGGTTGCGACGTGCGGCCTGGGGCCGCGCATCGCATCGGTTGCCCCGGCTTCAAAGGGCCTGTCCCTCTGCCGGTCTCGATGGGTGGAGGCAGTCTGCACCCAGCCATCGACCATTGTCAATCGCTCTATCGCGATAGAGCGATTGAATGGAACGCGAAGCCCTCGGTCAGGGCAACCAGCCGCGTCAGGCGAGTGGCGGACAGCCGCTCTGTGCTCGCATTTCGAGCGCCTTCGGCATCAGTGCCTGCAGATGCTGGATGCGGTTCGCCCCGCTCGGGTGCGTCGACATGAATTCCGGCGGCTTCTGTCCCTGCGATTGCGCCTCCATCCGTTCCCACAACGGAATCGCCTCACGCGGGTCGTAGCAGGCAGCGGCAGCGAGCAACAATCCGATTTCGTCAGCCTGGTTCTCATGCTTGCGCGCATACGGCATCAGCACGCCGTAGCCCATCGCGGCCATCACCATCTGTTGCTGCTGCGGATCCATGCCGCTCAGCGAACCGGCGACCTGGCCGATTTGCGCGAGCTTTTGCTGGGCCATGCGCTGGGCACCGTGGCGCAACAGCGCATGCGCCATTTCGTGCCCCATCACCGCGGCCATTGCGTCGGCGTTCTGCGCAACCGGGACGAGGCCCGTGTACACCGCCATCTTGCCGCCAGGCAGGCAGAACGCGTTGACCTGGTCCGACTCGATGACCTGCACATCCCATTCGAATCCCTTGGAAATGTGCTGGGGCTGCAGTCCGTTCTCCGTGGCCAAGGCAGCTTCCACGGGCTCGACCTTTGCGATCAGTCGCTGCGCTACTTCGCGGATGTCGCGGGCGACCTCGGAGTCGGCGCTCACCGGCCGTTCCTGCGAAAGGATTTCCTGATAGGCCTGGAGCCCGAGCGCCTCTTCGTCTTCCAGCGAGAGGCTCTTGTCGATCAAAACTTTTTCGCCAGTGGTCGGATCCACCGTGCGATTGGAGAAGAAGTAATAGCCTGCGTACGCAGCGGCGATGATGAAGACCCACCAGCGAATACCACCCCCTCCAATGCGCCGGCCGCCACCCTGTTGTGCTGACATCACTGTTCTCCCCTCGCCCGCGGCGGTTTGCCGCGGCACGAATGGTAGGAGTCCGTGCCTGAACGGTCGGCGCAAGCAACCCGCGTTCGCGCTCAGAGGTCGCGCGCGACGCGCAGCCCCTGGCGTGCCGAGCGCGCCGTCGAGGGCTGGTTGGAGCGGAACGCAATCCTTGCCTCCGGTGGACTGCTACCCCAGGAGGCACCCCTCACCACCCGTTGTGTGCAACCCGGATTGAGCCATGCGCTTGAATCCGACGGCGCCCTTCGGTACGAGTCGTGCCAGCAGTCCGCCACCCATTCGGAGAGATTGCCGGCGATGTCGTGCACTCCGTACGCGTTGGCCTTGAGATGACCCGCCGGTGCGGGGCCCCAGAACCCGTCCGCGTAGCCAGCGAACCCGGCCGCCCAGGCGCGTCCACTCGGCGAACGGTCGCCTGCGGCAGCAACATTTTCCTGGAGCGATGTCGGTGCTCCGTCACCCCAGGCAAATCGGGTCTGCTTGCCCGCGCGTGCCACGAACTCGAATTCCGCCTCGCTCGGCAAGCGATACAACTCGCCCGTGCGCAGCGCCAGCCATTGCGCGTAGGCCTCGGCGTCGCGCCAGCTGACGTGCATGACGGGAGCCACCGGCAATGCGCGGCGGCCCGTGTGGCCGCGCCGCCAGTCGACTCCATTCCTCGGCAACAGGCGTCCGCTGCCTTCGTCCCAGACGAAGGAGTCTCCGCTGCGTTCGGCATCGGTCTGGTAGCCGGTCGCGGCCACGAACTGGGCAAACTCCCCGACCGTTGTTTCCGTCCGCGCCAATGCGAAGGGCCGCGCGATGCGCACCACGCGCTGCGGACCTTCGCTGCGGCCCCGGTCTGGTTCGGCGGGAGACGAGCCCATCAGGAATTCACCGAGCGGCATCGCCACCATCTCCGGGCCGCGCGCACGCCGATCCAGGAACACATCCCTGAAAGTCTCCCCGGGCACGCGGCCGGCGTAGCGCTGCAACACGTCCAGGCGATCATCGAGATCGTCCACTGCCTGCTGCGAGAGATCAAAGCCGACGGTGCGCAAGCGCGCGAGTAATTCGGTCGCGAGTCCAAGTTGCCGCGCATCGAGGGCCGCGCGCACGCGGGCTGCGAGGGCCAGGGCCCGAGCCTGCTTGACCCGCGCGATCTGCTCGCGCGCGGCGATCTGCGCAGTGGAGCCGGCATCGATCGAGGCCGCGAGTTCGAGCAGTCGATCCGCGTCCGCGAACTCATCCTGCGCCGCAGCGGTGAGCGCGGCATCTAGCACCCTCGCGGCCACTTCCTGCAAACCCGTCTGCGCAGCCAGATTGCGGGGATCGAGCGCAAGTGCTGCACGATAACTGTCGAGCGCGCTGGCGCCGGGCGGCGCGAACACACTTTGCGCATCGAATCGTTCGTTCGCCTCCACCAGCTTGCGCTGCACCTGCCGCTGGCGCGAAGCGCGATCACCGAGAGCACGCAGTTCCGCTGCCGATGCACCGCGACGCCGCTCGACAGCCTTGATCAGCGCTTCCGCGGGTGCCGGGTCACCCTGGTCCAGCGACGTTTCCGCTTCAGCCAGTAATGCTTCGATAACGGCCTCGCGCGCCGCGTCGGCGCGCTGGCTGCGCGGCACCGCCGCGAGCGCCTGGTCGACCCAGTGCATGGCGCTGTCGTCCTCCGGCTCCAGCCATCGACCCTCTTCGCGGGATTTGGCGGCGCGCTCCAGTGCGGCGATCGCCGCGGCGCGGGGAGCCTCGTCCGCGCGTTCGATCGCATCCGGTCGCACCGGGTCGATGGTGGGTTCGGGTTCGACCGGCGCCACCTCGGTCGAGGCGGCAATGGCGGCAGGCGTCACGCGATCCGCGGCGGGCATGAGGCTGCTGGCAACTGCCGGACCCTGTGAAGCCACTTGCGCGCGCTCGAATCCGATCGCGTCGCCCCAGCGATACAGGCAGGCGAGCAACAGGACCAGAAGGCCCAGTACACCCGCGATTTTCTGCTGAACAGGGCTGGCGCCAGCCATGGGCGATTCGAAAGACCAACGTTGCGGTGGCGTGCGAACATAGCGCATCCCACTTCGATGTTCTTTCTTGAGCGAAAATTCCTACCGCTGGATCGCGACCGAGCGCGATCTCGCCCATGCCGTCCGCGAACTCGACGAGCAGCCACGGATCGCGTTCGACACCGAATTCATGCGCGTGTCGACCCTGCTGCCCAAGCTCGCGCTGCTGCAGGTGCACACCGCTCAGGGAGCGCTGCTGATCGATCCGCTGGCGCTGGCCAATCTCGCGCCGCTCGAATACACGTTTGCCGACCCCCGGCCAAAGGTCGCGCACAGCGTCAGCGAAGACCTCATCGCGATCGCCACGCGGCTGCCGCAACCGATCGGCCAGCTGTTCGACACGCAGATCGCCGCGGCTTTCACCGGTTTCGGCTACGGCATCGGCTATCAGGCCCTGGTGCGCGAGGCCCTGGGCGTAGAACTGCCCAAGGACCAGACGCGCTCGGATTGGACGCGCCGACCACTGGGTACGCAACAACTCGCGTATGCAGCCGCCGATGTCGAGCACCTTGGATCGCTGCACGACTTGCTCGGTGAGCGCCTCCACGCTGCGGGCCGCTTGACCTGGTGCGAGGAAGAATGCCGCCGCATGCTCGCCGGGAGCGCGTTGCGTTCGCCCGTCGGCGCCGACGCGCACTGGCGTTTGCCAGGCGCATGGCGCCACGATGCGGAGGCACAGTCGCGCATGCGACGACTGCTCATCTGGCGCGAGGACACCGCGCTTCGGCTCGACAAGCCGCGGCCGTGGATCCTCGACGACCCAACGATCGTCGCGCTCGCCGGCGCGTCTGCCTGGGACGTCGACAGTGTCGGCGCCGCAGTGCGGGGATTGCGCTCGTGCCCGCGCAGCGAATACCCGGCGTTGGCGGAATTGCTCGGCAAACCTGTCGGCGACGAAGAACTCGCGGCGTTGGATCCCGCGCCCCCGCCGCCCGACCGCGCCGCCGAGAAGCGCACGCAGGCCTTGCGGGACGCGGTCGCGAAACGTGCCGTCGAGCTCGGTTTGCCGGCGCCGCTGCTGGCGTCCCGGCGACTTCTCGATGCCGCGATCGCGGGGCATCCGGTGGACGAGTTGCGCGGCTGGCGCGCGCAGGCCATCGGCGACATCCTCGCTGCCAGCACCGACGCCCAGGCGCCCGCGACGAGTTCCAGTCAAGCGGGTGAGTGATCGCGCTGCTGGAGCAGTGCGAATGCTTGGGCTATGATCCGCGCCCCGGTGCAGCCGCCGGCGTTGTAGACGAACACTCGTGGGGCGGTAGCTCAGCTGGGAGAGCGCTGCGTTCGCAATGCAGAGGTCGAGGGTTCGATCCCCTTCCGCTCCACCATTCGTCTCGGTTTCCCGGGCATTGCAACCCGACAACCTCGATCGCGAGGTGACTGCTGTCTCCGATTGCTCCCGGTGCGACCCGTCGGCGACGCCGTCGGTTTTCTCACCGGGGACCGTCGCTCAATCGAAGGCAAGTGTCGCGTCGAGGCCGAGCAGCCAGTTGCGGCCGGGCGCGGGTTCGAAATAACGGGCGTTCGCCTCGTTCACGATCACCGTGCCGATGATCTCGCGGTCGAGCAGGTTGTCGATACGCGCGAAGCCCTCGATGGCCAGCGCACCCACCTGCCAGCGTCGCGTCGCGCTGACATCGAAGCTCGCAAAGCCCGGCGCCGC
>JBKJSW010000324.1:0-3073 GCA_046595765.1 Ahniellaceae bacterium | reverse complement strand
GACATCGCACTGGCCGAACTCGACGTGGTGCTGGCGCGCAAGGATCCGCCGTTCGACAGCGAGTTCCATTACGACACCCTGGTCCTCGGGGCTGCGGAGCGAGCAGGCGTGCGGGTGTTCAACAGCCCGCAGGCTTTGCGCGACGCCAATGAGAAGCTGTTCGCGCTGGAGTTCCCGCAGTGTTGCCCGCCGACGCGCGTGGCGCGCGACCCGGCCGCCCTGCGCGCGTTCGTGGACGAGCAAGGGGCGGTGGTCCTGAAGCCGCTCGACGGCATGGCAGGGCGCTCCATTTTTCGTTCGCATGCCGAGGATCCGAACTTGAACGTGATCCTCGAAACGCTGACCGCCGATGGCACGCGCTTTGCGCTCGCGCAACGCTACCTCCCTGAAATCGTAGAGGGCGACAAACGCATCCTCATGATCCGCGGCGAGGTGGTGCCGCATGCGCTGGCCCGCGTGCCGCAGGGACGCGATTTCCGCGGCAACCTGGCGCGCGGCGGCGTGGCGCGTGCGCAAGCCCTGAGCGACCGCGACCGATGGATCGCCGCTGAGGTCGGCCCCGAATTGCGCCGGCGCGGGCTGCTGTTCGTGGGCCTCGACGTGATCGGCGACTATCTCACCGAGATCAACGTGACCAGCCCCACCGGCATCCGGGAACTCGACGCGCAATGCGGGCTCGACATTGGCGCTGAGGTCGTCAGGGCGATCGAACTAGAGTGCGCGGAGACCGCGTGAGCCACGCCGCGGCACCCGTGATCGGAGCGGGCGAACGGCTGGCGGTGACGCTGCTGTTTTCGTTGCTCGTGCACGGCGTGGTGCTGCTGGGCGTCACCTTCGCGCCCGAACCACCGGCGTTGTCGTTGCCGGCCCTCGACGTGATTCTGGTGCCTTCGAAAACCGAGGCCACCCCCGAGAAGGTGGACTTCCTGGCCAACGCCGCGCAGCAAGGCGGCGGTGAATCGGACGAATCGAAGCGGCCCCGCGAGAAGGTCAGCAGCCCTTTGCCCAAGGTGACACCGGGACTCGCACCGGCGCCGATGGTGGCGGGCGGCCCGCCGCAGGCCGAGGCGACACCGACGCGCGTGCTGACGACCATCGCCGACTCGCCGAACGAGGCCTCCTCGGACTCGGCACGCCGCGACAGCCCGGTACCACCACCTGTCACCGCACGGGAACTCATCACGCAAAGCGTCGAGATGGCGCGCCTCGCCGCGGAAATCGAGCGCGACAGCGCCGCCTACGCCAAGCGGCCGCGCCGCAAGTTCATCTCTGCCAGTACGCGCGAATATGCCTATGCCGCCTACATGCGCGCGTGGGTCGCGCGCGTGGAGCGGATCGGAAACCTCAATTATCCGGACGAGGCTCGCAACCGCGCGCTGACGGGCAATCTCGTGTTGACGGTGGCGGTCCGGCGCGACGGCAGCATCGAACGCATCGACATCATCCAGCCGAGCGGCCAACGCGTGCTGGACGAGGCGGCGGTACGCATCGTCCGGCTCGCCGCGCCTTTCGCGCCGCTACCCGAGGCCAAGGAAGACATCGACGTGCTGCATGTCACCCGCACCTGGCAATTCCTGCCCGGCAACGTGTTGCGGAATGAGTGAGGCGGGTAAGGCGGGTGAGGCGGGTGAGGCGGGAATTTTCGCGCCACTGGCGCGACTTGGCGAGCGCAGGGTTTGATCGGGACCTGTCGCGGCACTGCCGCGACCCGATCGAACGCCCGCCGCATGCCGGCGGCGGGCCGGACTGCGCAGAGCCTAGCCGCCGGGTAGTGGAACGGAACGACTTTGGGGCGCTGCCGCGGTCCGGCCAGCGGCCTGCATGCCGCTGGCGTTCGCCGTCGCGCGCGGCGGTGCCGCGCAAGCAGCGCCGGCTCACCCGCCGAACGCCCGGCTATGTGTGGCCGGGCCAGCGCCAAGCCGCAGGGATGCCTGGTTCCGGGGACGGCCTCATTTGTTCGTGAACCTTTAGAGTGATGTAGGTCAGGTCGCGAAAGCGACCTGACGTGCACCCCTACCCCCCTCCCGTGGGGAGACGGGTTCGGAATTTTGGCTAAACTCCCGCCATGACCGGTGCGCGGACTTTCCTCAAGGATCACCTGCTCATCGCCATGCCAGGCATGGCCGACCCCAATTTCATCCGCAGCGTGACCTACCTCTGCGAGCACAACGAACAGGGCGCGATGGGCATCCGCGTCAACCAGGTGAGCGGCATGCGCATGGGCGACGTGCTTGCGCAGATGCAGATCAAGTGCAAGCACCCCGCAATCATCGAGCAGACGGTGCTCATCGGCGGCCCCGTGCAACAGGAGCATGGCTTCGTGTTGCACGAAAAGGGCGACCAGGAGTGGGAATCCACATTGCCGATCGCCGCGAACCTGCGGGTGACCACCTCGCGCGACATCCTCGCGGCCATCGCGAACGGCGCCGGGCCGCCGCGCGCCTTGCTGGCACTCGGCTATGCGGGATGGGCTGCCGGCCAACTCGAGCACGAGCTGCGCGAGAACGCATGGATCAGCGTTGCGGCTGATCATCGCGTGCTGTTCGACACGCCTATCGAAGGTCGCTGGCACGCCGCGCTGGCACTGCTCGGCATCGACCCCGCCGCGCTCAGCGATGACGTCGGGCACGCCTGAGCGCGTGCTCGGCTTCGATGTCGGCGCACGCCGCGTGGGCGTCGCGTGCGGCTCGCGCGTCACCGGCGGCGCGCAGCCGCTCGAAGTCATCGGCTATCGATCCGGCGAGATCGACTGGACGGCAGTCGAGCGACTGCTGCGCGAATGGAGGCCCGAGGCGCTGGTGGTCGGACTGCCGCTGACGCTCGACGGTCTCGAACAGCCGGCCACAGCCCTGGCGCGCGCGTTCGCCGCGTCCGCCCAAGTCCGCTACGCCCTGCCCGTGATGTTCCAGGACGAACGCCACTCGTCGCAGGAGGCAGCGACGCGCTTCGCCGTGGCGCGCCGCGCAGGCGCGCGCCGCAAGCGCGATGCGAATACGCTGGACTCGCTTGCAGCCGTCATCATTGTCGGACGCTTTTTCGCCCCGCCCGGCCGGGACGAGCCAATCCACGAGGA
>JBKJSW010000268.1:0-9756 GCA_046595765.1 Ahniellaceae bacterium | reverse complement strand
GCAAACAACAACGGCAGCGCCGTCACCGCGCCGTAGTGGCCCGGCAACGGCGAGCCGTCCGGTCGTCCGATCCATACGCCGATGGTGTGCTCGGGCGTGGTCGCCATGGCCCATGCGTCACGGAAACCGAAACTCGTGCCGGTTTTCCAGGCGAGGTTGGGTCTTTGCCGAAGGTCGAGTCCGAGCAAGGCGTCGCCAGGGCGGACGTGCGCGGCGAGGATTTCGCGCACGATCCATGCCGAACCTGCACTCAGCAGGCGCCGTTGCCGCATCGGCTGCGAGACCAGCAGGCGCGGTGTGCCGCCGAGGCCCCCGCTGCCTAGCGCGCGATAGGCGCCTGCAAGCTCTTCGAGTGTCGTTGCGGTGCCGCCGAGCACCATCGAAAGATTGGGTGCGGCTCCGCGTGGCAGCCGCAACTGCAGGCCGGCATTGCGCAGTCGCGAGGCGAAGCGCTCGGGGCCGACGCGCGCCAGCAGGTCCACCGCAGGCACGTTGAGCGACAGGCGCAACGCGTCGCTGGCCGCCACCGGCCCGTTGAACGTGTCGCCGAAATTCGCCGGGCGATAGCCATCGAACGACTGCGGTACATCGGCGAGCAGGCTTTGCGAGTGGATGAGTCCTTGTTCGAGCGCGAGCCCGTAAACGAAAGGCTTGAGGGTCGAGCCGGGCGAGCGCTCTGCGGCGACCATGTCCACGTGCCCGAGTCGCGTATCGTCGCCGAACACCGCCGAGCCGACGTAGGCGCGTACCGAGAGGTCGGAGTTGTCGAGGACGATGACCGCGGCCGACGTTTGCTCGGGCATCGGTTCGACGTAGGCGCGGACGCGTTCTTCGAGTTCGCGCTGCAGCGACGGGTCGACCAGGGTGTGGATGACGCGCTGGTCGGGCCACTCGCGATGCAGGCGTTGTGCGAGCAACGCTGCCGACAGCGGCGGCCGCAGCCGGCGCACCGCAACCGTCTCCACGCGCGCCGTCCGGATCGTCCCCGCGCTCCACACGCCACGCTCGCCGAGCCGGAGCAGCACCTTGTCGCGCGCCCGCTGCGCCGCGCCGGCATGTCGATCAGGTCGCAAGCGGCTCGGCGCCTGCGGCAGTACCGCGAGCAGGGCGGCCTCGGCGTGACTTAGCTGCAGCGCGGGTTTGCCGAGGTAGGCCCACGCGGCCGCCTCGACGCCCTGCACCGTGCCGCCGAATGGCGCCAGGTTGAGATACAGATCGAGTATCTCGCGCTTGTCCAGACGGACCTCGAGTTGCAGCGCCCGCGCGATCTGGCGCAATTTGCCCAGGCCATCGTGCGGAATGGGCTCGACGAGACGAGCGACCTGCATGGTCAGGGTCGAACCGCCCGAGAGCACGCGGCCATGACGGATGGCCTGACCGAAGGCGCGCAGCAGCGACAGGGGATTGACACCAGGATGCGTCCAGAACCAGCGATCCTCGTAAGCCAACAATGCTTCGAGGTAGAGCGGGGAGACTGCATCGGCGGTGACGGGATAGCGCCACACGCCATCGGGCGAGGGAAACGCGCGCAACGGCGTGTTGTCGCGCGCCAGCACGATCGTCGCGCCGTCGCGAGTCACGTCCGGGATTGGCGGTGGCAGCGCGCGATCGGCGATCACCACGGCAAGCGCGAGCGTCGCACACGCCATGGCGATGCGGCGACGACAGCGCGCGCCGGAAGGCCTCACGGCGGGACGACTTCGATGGTCGCCTGCGCGTTGCGGCCGACCGCCCGCAGCTCGGGTCGGTACATGTCCTCCAGCAGTGGCGGCGGCACCACGAATGTCCCCGGCGACACCGCGCGCACCAGGTAGTACAGCTGCTTGACGCTGCCGGGATAAAGGTCGATCGCCGCGACAAAGCGGTCGTCGCGATATTCGGCGTAGCGCGCCTCGTTCGACGTCAGCGAATCGCCAAGCGAAGTGCCTTCGATCCGGACTTCCTGCCACTGCGCGGGGTCGGCAAGGTTGAGGTTCTCGGCTTCGAGACCACCGGGTAGCAGATCGGTCACCAGGCCATCGCGAATGCGTTCGGCCGCCGACAATGTCAGGCGAACAAGGAGCGCCTCGCCCTCGTGCAGTGCCTTGCCGTCGTACTGGGTTCCGTCGGTGCGGAACCACTCGCGCTTGATCGAAAGCGACTCGCTGCTCGTCGCCTCGAACTCTTTTGGCACGCCCACGGTATCGATGGTTGCGTACAGCGGTCCGTCGCCTTCCGGCACGACGCGCAGCGAGCCGGCGGCCTCGCCATGCGCCATGGCGCCGATGAGGTTCGCCGCGGCGATGGTCTGCTCTGATCCGGAGCCGGTGATGCTGGCATTGATCGGGGGCCGCGAAGCCGCCAGGGCCAGCCCCATGCGGAACAGCGCAGTTTGCTCCTGGGTCGACAGGTAGAGGGGACTGGCGGTGCCTTCGGTACCCGCCATTTCACGGGCGAGATCGAGCGCTCGCAGGTCGAAGGACGGGCGATCCAGGTCGTGCTGGTGCGTCAAGGCAATCATCAGCGAGAGGTCGCGCAGCAAGCTGCCGTAATCGCCGAGCCAGGCGTGGCTCGGACGTTGCGGTTTCTTGAACGCGGTTTCCAGCGCTTCCCGGCCGCGCTTCTTGTCACCCTGCATGTGCAGGGCGATTCCGAGGTGCACCAGCGGCAACGAAGACTTGAGCTTGTCGCGTTCGTTGTCGTAGAGCGCGCGGAGCGTGCCGAGCGGCGCACGCTGCACGCGCGCGAGAACGTAAGCACCGTACGCCATTTCGGACACACGCAAGTGTTGCGCGGATTCATCGGCCTCGTAGTGCGGCCGGCCACCGCTCAGAAGATCCTCCAGGATTCGGTCGAGTGCCTTGACCAGGACGGGCTCCGGAATCGCGAAGCCCGCGTCCCGTGCATTCAGCAGAAGCTCGGCGATGTACGGCGTCAGCCACGTCGCTGCTTCGCCTTCACCCGGCCAGAAAGAAAAGTGCCCGCTGCCGTTCTGCATGGAGGCGATGCGTCCAAACGCATCGGCCAGTTGGGCCTGGCGCGTGGCGAGGTCGAGCGCCGGCAGGCTGAATCGTTTCGCCGCGGCGTCGTCGAGCCAGATGAGCGGATACGCGCGGCTGGACGTCTGTTCCGCACATCCGTACGGATACTCGATCAGTCCCTCGAGTGCGGCGGTGAACGGCAGCGGCGGCAGCGTGCCCACGGTAATGCGGGCGCTGGTCGAGTCGGGGACGAGTCCGGCGAGCAGCGATGCGGCGACAGTGACGGGTGCCGCCTGTTGCAGCACGCGCGAAGCGCTGCGACGGACGGTCGGCCACGGCGGCCGGACTGCGGTGCGATAAACGCGGTCGAGCTTGACGTCGGCGCCATCCGCGAGCACATGCAACGTGCCGACGCCGAAGCTGCCCGTCGCGCGCAACGGATAACTCAGTGTCGTGCGCTCGCCTTCCTTGAGTGCCACGTCACGCGGCTCGGCGGTGATCGCGACCGGACCTTCAGCGCGAACGCGCACCCGATAGTGCGCATCGTGACCGGAGAGGTTGGTGAGGTCGAGCGTGAAGTGCGTGCGATCACCGAGTGCGAGCACCCGTGGCACGCTGGCTTCCGCTACTAGCGGTGCGCGCACGATGGACTCGCTCGAGGCGCTGCCGTAACGGTCGGCGGCGTACACGAGCGCGCTGACCCGGAGCGTCCCGTTGAAGTCTGGAACGGAGAGTGCAACTGTTGCAGCGCCGCGCGCGTCGAGCGCCACTGGCGCGTTGAAAAGGTCGACCGTCCGGATCTCGGTATTGGGCCTCCGCCCTTGCGGAAGCGAGGGCAAGGCGGCATCGCCGCCGTAGCGCAATTGCGCCTGCCGCCCTTCGAGCGATTCGATCACGCGCGCGTACAGGTCGTACGCCTGGGTGGCGAGTCCGCGCCGTCCGAAGAACCAGTCCGCTGCGTCCGGTACCGGATAACGCGTCAGGTTGATAACGCCAAGATCAGCCGCGACGATGCGGACATCAGCGCGCGTGCCGGCGAGGGCAGGTGCGGCGATGCTTACGCGCATTTCGCGTTGCGGACGCATGGTCGTAGGCGCCTTCAGTCCCACGGCAATGCGCCGCGCGGCGCGCGCGAGCGGAACATGCACGACGCCGACGGCACGGTTCGGCGTGACACGGTCCCGGCTCGAACCGGGCCGGAACACGATCGCCGTCAGGTACAGGTCGTGCCGCTGCCATGCGCGATCGATGGGGACTTCGACAACCGTGCCCTGCTTGACTTCGATGGTCTTGCTCCAGAGCAGGCCGTCGCCCTCGAGCAGCAGCAGGGCCGGACCCGGATGCGGTGGTGTGATGGTGATTCGCGCGGTGTCGCCAGCCGCGTACGCGATCCGATCGAGCGCCAGCTTGACCTTGTCGGGCCGCGCTTCGTTGCCGATGTTGGCGTTGTCCCAGCCCCAGCCTGCGTTGAATTCGAGTCGCGTCACGAGCTCGGTCGCGGGATCGACGACCTCGATGCGGTAGCCGCCCCATTCCACCGGAAACGACACCTGGGCGCGCGAGCCTGCAGCGATCGCCACGTCCTGCTCCGCGACTTTCTGGAACCGCGCCGTGTAGTCCGAGCGCCAACCCGATCCGTCGACGTGCGTCCAGTGCCAATCGCGCTGCTCTCGGATCAAGCGCACCTTGAGCGACTGGGCGGCGAGCATCTCGCCGGCGGGATTGGTGCGGATCACCTCGAAGGAAGCGTTGCCATTCGGCGTCGAGCCGTCCTCGAGTGCGAACTTCGGCCGGACGCCGACCAGCGCCGCTGCGGGCCACAGGCTCCGTCGCAGCACCCGATTGACCGCGCGGCCACCGGTTTCGAATACGCTCCCGGTCACCGCCAGGGCCACTGGCCCGACGACCTTGGTGTCGGCGAGTGGACTGTACGCAAGGCGCGCGTGCCCCTTGTCGTCGAGCGCGTCGTCGAACAGATCGACCGGCTCCTTCGGCAATTCCGCGAGCGGATCGCCGAAGTGGAAATCTTTCAGCGACTCGACGGCGTGTACGTCGTTGACCATCGCGAGTTTCGCGGTGAAGCGATTGCCGCCTGCGGGCGCGCCGTAGAGGTAATCGGCCTGCACTTCGATCGCCAGCTCGGTATTGGGTGCGAGCGGCTTGATTTCGCTCTCCAGCGCCAGCTTGAGCCGCTCGGGCAGGAATTCCTCGACCCGGAACGCGAACGACTGGCCGAGTTCGGGCTTGCCCGGATCGGGGCTCATCTCAAGTTTCCAGCGTCCCGTCGGTGCATCGAGTGCGATCGCTTCCGAGTATTCAAAGTAACCGAGCGCCGCGCCTTCCAGCTTGCGCGTTTCGCGCAGTCGACCATCGGGTTGGCGCAGGGTCGCGAACAACGGTTGCGCCGGCACGCTGCGGCCGTCGCCGTCGCGCATGAGCGCGGACACCCGCAGGGTCTCGCCTGGCCGGAACAGGTCGCGACTCGACCATGCAAACACGTCGATGCTGGTGTGCTTGCGCCCGTCGACCGGAAATTCCGACAGGTCAAGCGCCGGCTGGGCGAACGACAACAGCGAAAAATCCTCGCCGCGGGTCGCGGTCAGCAACTTGGCGTCGGCAAGACCGACCGCAAATCGCGCCAGCCCCTGCGCATCGCTCGTGGCAGTGTTCTCCTTTCCATTCTTGAGTCGCAACGTCAGTTCGACGCCGGCACGCGGCTTTCCGGTCTCGAGCGATGCGGTGTGCACGAGCAGGCTATCGGCATAGGCCCGCACATGCAGCCCGATGTCCGACACCATGAAGATCGCCGTCTCGTAGCTGCCATCGAAGACCCCGGCGTGCTTCATCACCGCGAAATAGATGCCGGGACGCTTGAGTTCCGGGATGTCGCGCACCGGGATATGGCTGACGCTGCGCTCGTTGCGTGTTGAATCGAGGCGGAATCGGTTCGAGTACACCGACTCGGCCCACTGCGGAAGTTCTTCCAGTTCCCAGTAGCTGCGGCGTGCGTTGTCGCTGTACTGGTCGATGAAACCGGCCAGCGACCCGTCGCGCACGCGCAGGAACTCGATGTCGACCTCCGATACATTGACGCTGACGATGGGCAGGCCCTGCGACTCGTGTGTCGGCAGAATGCTGCCCTGGCTCGCGAATCCGACCACCGACGCCACCGCGCCGACTTCGATGACCTTCGTGAATGCGGCCAGGACAGCGCCTCGAGCCGATTGCAATCCGGCTTTGCCGGTGACCTTGTAACTCTGGTCAGGTTCGACGAAAGGAAAACGCAGCACGCGGCCGCCGTCGTCGAGCGTCCAGCTGCCGGTTACCTCACCATCGCCCGAAGTGGTGACGTGTAAAAGTTCATCGAATGCCTGGCTGCCGGCGAGGCGCTGCGAGAAGTGCAGCGCAATTGCGGGCCGGCCGTCGAAATTCTCGGCCTCGCTCTTCAGTAACTCGAAATTCCGTCCTTCCGGCACCTGCGCGGTGTCGCTGCCGACCTCGCGGGCCGCGTCAGGCACCTTTCTGGAACAGCCGGCAAGACTGCCGCCCAACGTGACCGCGAGCGGAAGCAACGCAGCCAGCCACACCGAGCGAAGGTTCATCGACGCGGGATCCATTTTGAGGTGCGGCGGAGTATAGGTGGCGCTTATGGCCGGGCTGCTCGCGTTTGCGGTCTAAATCGTGGCGCGCTTCGGTGTCCGCTGCCGGCATGGCTATCGCGTTTGCGTTGCAGTCGTGCAGAATTCGGTATGACCCGCATCGTCTGGTTCCGCCGCGACCTCCGCCTCGCCGACAATCCCGCCCTCGCCGCGGCGTGCGCCAACGCTGCGCGCCTCGTTTGCGTGTACGTCCATGCGCCGGACGAAGAAGCTCCGTGGCAGCCTGGCGCAGCCAGTCGCTGGTGGCTGCAGCGATCGCTCGCGTCGCTGGATGCAGAGCTGCGTGGGTTGGGGCAACGATTGCTGGTCCTCCACGATGCGAGCGCACGCGCGCTACGAACGCTCGCCGAGCAGGTGGGCGCAACCGCCATCGACGCCGGCGCGCTGGTCGAGCCGGCATTGCGGCAGCGCGACCGCGACGTGCAGTCGCACCTGTCGGCGGGCGGCGTGGAACTGCATCGTCACCGACCCAACCTGCTATTCGAGCCGGATTCGGTGCGAACGGCAAAAGGGGACCCGTACCGCGTGTTCACTCCGTTCTGGAGACAGGCGCGTACCCGGTTGTCGCAGTTGCAACCGTTGCCGCGGCCGTCCCTGCCCCCACCGCCGGCGTCGCTGCCGATGGGCGTCGAAATCGCAACGCTTGGACTTTCGCCAAGAGTTTCCTGGGACGGTGGGCTGGCCGCGAACTGGCGGCCGGGCGAGGGCAGCGCGCTGGTTGCGATGCAGGAGTTCCTCGACGACGAAGTCGAAGGCTATGCGGCGGCGCGCAACCGTCCCGGCGAACCGGGAACGTCACGTCTGTCGCCGCACCTTCACTTCGGCGAGATCACGCCGCAGCAGCTGGTCTGGGCGATGATGGATCGGGGATTGCTGGAGCGCGGCGAGGCCTACCTGCGCGAACTCGGCTGGCGCGAGTTCTGCCATCACCTGCTTTGGCATTTCCCGCGTTCCAGCGACGCCTCAATGGACGCGAAATTCGAAGCCTATCCTTGGCAGGAGCCCCCTGATCGAGCCCTGCTCGAGGCTTGGCAACAAGGGCGCACCGGGTTTCCAATGGTCGATGCCGGCATGCGCGAGCTTTGGCACACCGGCTGGATGCACAACCGCGTGCGCATGATCGTCGCCTCGCTGCTCACCAAGAACCTGCGCATGCACTGGCTGCACGGGGCTCGCTGGTTCTGGGACACGCTGGTCGATGCCGACCTCGCCAACAACACGGCAGGTTGGCAGTGGACGGCCGGCACCGGCGCCGACGCCGCGCCGTACTTCCGCATCTTCAATCCCGTGTTGCAAGGGGAACGCTTCGACCCACGCGGCGAGTACGTGCGTCGCTGGGTCCCGGAGCTCGCCAAGGTCCCGACTGCGGCCATCCACGCCCCGTGGAAACTGGCAGCGGGGGAACAACGCGACTGCGGCATCGCGGGCACCGTATACGCCGAACCGTTGATCGATCTCGCCACCAGTCGTGCGGCCGCTCTTGCCGGCCTCGCCGCCCTGCGCGGGTAGCGCGCCAGCGCAGCCGCGACCCGTCGCTTAGCGCAATGCAAAAGGTGGTGATCGAGTCGCGCCAGCGACAGCGATCTCGTCCCGGCGTTCCCTACCGACGGTAAGCAGGATCGCGCTCAAGCGGGTCCTTCGCCCGAGCAGCGTTGTTGCCGTGCGGCGCCGGACAGAAGCGTGCGTGGCGGTTACCATCCGGGCAGGGCTGCGAAGGGGAACGCGATGCCGGAGGCGAAAGTGCAGCGCGGTGAACGCGAATCGATGGCGCGCGTGGACACCGCGTGGTTGCGCATGGAGGCCCCGACCAACCGCATGATGATCACGGGCGTCATGACGTTTGCGACACCGCTGGGGCTCGAGAAACTGCAACGGGTGATCTCGCAGAGATTCCTGGCCTTCAGGCGTTTCCGGCAGAAGGCGGTGGATACGCCCGGTGGCGCGTACTGGGAGGACGACCACGATTTCGATCTCGACTGGCACGTGCGCGTCACCGCTTTGCCCGGCCAGGCCGGCAAGCCGGAGTTGCAGAGCCTCGCGAGCCAGCTCGCGTCCAGTCCACTCGACCAGGCACGGCCGCTCTGGCAGTTCCACCTGGTCGAGCGCTACGGTGCAGGCTCCGCACTCATCACCCGGCTGCATCATTGCTACGCGGACGGCATGGCCCTGGTGCAGGTGATGCTTTCCCTGACAGACGTGGAAGCGCGCCCCGCGAAGACGGTGGAACTCGAGCGCGCATGGCTCAAGCGTGACCGCGGCACGGTGACCCAGCGACTGTTGCAGCCCGCGCGCGCGGGGCTCAAGCAGGCCGCGCATTTGGGCGGCAAGGTCTTCGCCAAGGGTCGAGAGTTGTACGACGATCCCGAGAAGCTCGAGCAACTCGCGCAGGGCGGCAGCGAAGTGTTGCGCGAATTGGCCGTGGCCCTGTCGTTGCCCGACGATCCCCCGACACGACTCAAGGGTCTGTTGGGGGCAACCAAGCGGGTGGCCTGGGCCGAGCCGCTCCCGCTCGCCGAGGTAAAGACGCTGAGTCACGCGCTCGGCTGCACCGTCAACGATGTGCTGTTGGCCGCTGCCGCTGGCGCGGTGCGTGCCTGGCTGCTCGAACAAGGCGAAGACATTGACGGCATGACCATCCGCGCCACCGTGCCCGTCAATCTGAGGCCACTCGAACACGCCAAGCAGTTGGGCAATCACTTTGGCCTGGTGTTCCTGGAGCTGCCGATCGGCGAAGGCAATCCGCTGCGCCGGGTGGAGCGGGTTGCCGAGTGCATGCAGGGCCTCAAGCGCTCCAAGCAGGCCGCGGTCACCTTCGGCTTGCTGGCTGCCGTAGGCATGGCACCGGCGCCGGTACAGCGCATGGCACTCGAGCTGTTCAGCCGCAAGGCGTCAGCCGTCGCCACCAATGTTCCGGGTCCGCAGCAGCCGATGTACCTGGCGGGCAGTCGCATCGACGACCTGATGTTCTGGGTGCCGCAGAATGGTTCGATCGGCGTCGGTATCAGCATCCTCTCGTACAACGGTCGCGTGCACTTCGGCCTGATCGCCGACGCCAAGCGCATCCCCGATCCGCAGGCGGTCATCGACCGCTTCGCGCCGGAGTTCGAGAAGCTCATGCTGATCACGTTGATGGAGGA
>JBKJSW010000079.1:0-11803 GCA_046595765.1 Ahniellaceae bacterium | reverse complement strand
GCGAGCTGATGATGGACGTGCTGCGCTACGGACCCGACGCCGAGATCACCGCGCCGCCGGCGTTGCGCGAGGAGATCAAGATCCTGCTCGGCCTCGCGCTGTCCGGGTACAAGTCCGTGTCCCCCGGCTGAGACGAGGATCCGGAGCGATCCCCAGTCAAGCGTTTGCAGGAACGCGCCATGCGCGCGACATGAGCGCCACAGGTTCGAGTCGAGGCGCATTTGCAAGCCCTTCAATCGGTGGGGAACCTCGCTCCTTTGGGGCAACGATGCAGTCGATTGGCCGCGGGCATGAGGCCCGCCTGCAGCTTCCAGGCGCGCTCATCGCAGCTTGTGAGATTGCCGCACCGCAGCCTCGCGTCCAAGGCGATTCGGGAGTGCGCGATGGCGGTTTCAACTGATCGGTGGAATCCGGGCGAAAAGGTCCGCCGTGCTCGTCGCGCGGGCACGCTGCCGCGCGCTGCCACGCGCCGCGGCGTGCGCAATGTCATCGCGGCTACGCCACTGCCCGCGCCCGGCGCGCGTCAGGAATTCGCGTTACTCGAGCGACAGCTACGACATCCGTTCGCGATCCGGGCCCTGGCATGCTGGCTCGTCCTCGGGACGATCCTGCTGATCACGTGTCCGCCACTCTGGTCCGCACAGACCCTGGTGGGCGCGCTGCCGCTCTGGCTCGTGGTCTTGCCGGCGATGGCGCTCGCGCTCAGCTTTTCCGCGCGACGAAGCCCGGTGCGGAGGACGTAGGTCAGGTCGGCACTGCTCTGCTGACCTGACGCGAGCTTGCCGCATTGTCTGCCGTATGGTCAGGTCGCTGTCGCGACCTGACCTACAATGGGGCTCACATCGGATCCACGCTGGAGTAGTTCTTGCCCCCTGCATCCACTCGCACACGCCTTGTGCTGTCTGTCGCCACGGCGCTTTTGCTCGCGTCTGGCTGCGCACCGATGAGCCACCAGCGCGCTGCTGAGTTCGACCCTGACGCCGCTCAAGCCAGCCTATCCGACCAGGATTCCGACGCAATGACCGATGCTGCAGGCAAGGCGCCCGTCGCCCGCGAAATTCCTTTCAACGTCGAGTCGCCCAGCGGCGCGCGCAACGACGAGTACTACTGGATGCGCGACGATGCGCGTACGAATGCGGACGTGCTCGCGTACCTCAACGCCGAGAACGCCTATGCGGATGCGCAGCTGGCGCATACCAAACCCTTGCGCGACACGCTGTACAAGGAAATGGTCGCGCGCCTCAAGCCGGACGATGCATCGGTGCCGGTGCTCGACCAGGGCTATTACTACGGCAGCCGCTTCGAGCCGGGCCGTGAATACGCGATCAACTACCGCCGCAAGGGCTCGCTGACCGCACCGGAGGAAATCCTGGTCGATGGCAACGCGCGCGCGCAAGGCCACACGTATTACGGCCTCGGCGACTACGAAGTGAGCCCCGACGACCGCGTGCTGGCGTGGAGCGAGGACACCGTGAGCCGCCGCCAATACCGCATTCGCTTGCGTGATCTCGCCACTGGCAAGGAGCTGCCGGATGTCATCGGCAACGCGGAGCCGGACATCGTCTGGAGCGCGGACGCGAAGTCGCTGCTGTACGTGGAAAAAGATCCGAACACGCTGCTCGGAAACAAGGTCCGCCGGCACGTGCTGGGCACGCCCGTCGCCGACGACGCGCTGGTGTTCGAGAACGACGACGAGACGTATTACATGGGGTTCCGCGCCAGCAAGTCGCGCGCCTTCCTGTTCATCGACCTCCATGCGACCGAGCAGAGTGAGACCCTGTTCGTGCGCAACGACGGCAAGTCGTTCGACTTCAAGCCGGTGCTGCCGCGCGAGGACGACCACGAATACGAAGTCGAGCATCTCGGCGATGACTTCATTGTGCGCAGCAACTGGCACGCGCCGAACTTCCGGCTGATGCGCACGCCGGTTGCCACGTCCGCCGACAGGGCGGGCTGGACGGAAGTGGTGGCGCACGACCCGAAGGTCTACCTCGACAGCTACGACGTGTTCTCCTCGCACCTCGTAGTCAACGAACGCTCGGGCGGGCTCAAGCGCATCCGCATCATCCCGTGGAGTGGCGGCGAGGGCGTGCTGATCGGCGCCGACGACCCGACGTATACGATGTCGATCGACGACAACCGCGAGCTCGACAGCAAGACCCTGCGTTACCGCTACAGTGCACTGACCACGCCGGGATCGACCTTCGACGTCGACCTGGCGACCGGCCAGCGCACGCTGCTCAAGCGCGATTTTGCCGGCGAAGGTTTCGATCCGGCGCAATACGTATCCGAGTTCATCTGGATCGACGCGCGCGACGGGGCCAGGGTGCCGGTATCCGTGCTGTATCGGCGCGACACCGCGCGCGACGGCACCGCGCCTTCGCTCTTGTACTCGTATGGCTCGTACGGCTACAGCACTGATCCCTCGTTCCACGGCGACTGGATCTCGTTGGTTGATCGCGGCTTTGTCGTGGCGATCCCGCATGTCCGCGGCGGCCAGGAGATGGGCCGCGAGTGGTACGAGCAGGGTCGACTGCTGCACAAGAAGAACACGTTCACGGACTTCATCGACGTCACTCGCGCACTGGTCGAGAAACGCTATATCGCGAAGGACAAGGTGTTCGCCGAAGGCGGCAGCGCCGGCGGGATGCTGATGGGCGCGATCGCCAACATGGCGCCACAGGACTATCGCGGCATCCTCGCGCACGTGCCGTTCGTCGATGTCGTCACTACCATGCTCGACGAGACCATCCCGCTCACGACCAACGAGTTCGACGAGTGGGGCAATCCGAAGCAAAAGGCGTTCTATGACTACATGCTCAGCTACTCGCCCTACGACAACGTGAGCAGGCAGGATTACCCGGCCACGCTGGTGCTGACGGGATTGCACGATTCGCAGGTGCAGTACTGGGAGCCCGCGAAGTGGGTAGCCCGCATGCGCCGACTTAACACCGGCGGTGCGCCGATCCTGTTCCGCACGCAGATGGAGGCAGGGCACGGCGGCGCGTCGGGGCGCTTCAAGCGTTTCGAGGACACGGCGCTCGCCTACGCGTTCGTGCTCGATCTCGCGGCCGGGAGCGATCGTGCCGGAAGCGACAGCGTGCACATCGCCGGGGGATCGCCATGAAGATGCGAGGCATATGGATCGCGGCGCTGGCAGTCGTGGCGTCGCAACTCGTCGCGTGCGGGTACAAGGGGCCATTGGTCGCGGCAGATCCGGCGGCGCCCGTGGACAAGTCTGTGGAAACCTCGCGCGTCCCTGATGCGGGCAGCGCCGCGCCGCCCGGCGCACAGGACGCGGATCGCGTGATCGACGAAGGCGACCCCGACACACCGTGACGATCCGTTTCAGCAAGGCGCACGGCATCGGCAACGACTTCGTGCTGCTCGATCGTCGCGACGGGCGGGCGATGCCCAACCCGAGCCAGGTCCAGCGCATGGCGGATCGCCACCGCGGCGTGGGCTTCGACCAGTTGCTGACGATCGAGGCGGGCGACGCCAGCAGCGAGTTCGGCTACGAAATCCTCAATGCCGACGGCAGTGGCGCCGGCCAGTGCGGCAACGGCGTGCGTTGCGTGGCCGCGTGGCTGGTGCGCGAGGGCGTCGCGCACGTCGGCCAGCCGCTGCGGCTGCGCGGCCCGTCGGGTGTGTCGCTGGCAACCGTCGAGCGCGAGGGCTGGGTGCGTGTCGACATGGGCGAGCCCGAGTTCGAGCCGGTCCGAATTCCGTTCGAGGCGCCTGCCACCGCGCCGAGCTACGCGCTCGACGTCGACGGCCGCAAGCTCGAGATCGGGGCGGTATCGATGGGAAACCCGCACGCGGTGCTTGAAGTCGAGGACGTGGCTCGCGCCGAAGTGATCCGCCTCGGTCCGAAGATCGAGCGGCACCCGCGGTTTGCGGACCGCTGCAACGTCGGATTCGTGGAGCGGGTCGAACGCGACTACGTGCGGCTGCGCGTGTTCGAGCGTGGCGTCGGCGAGACGCTGGCCTGTGGCTCTGGCGCCTGCGCGGCCGTGGCAGTGCTGCGCCGGCGCGACCAGGTCGATGCACGGGTGACGGTCGAACTGCCCGGCGGTAGTCTCGTACTGGAATGGCCGGGCCCTGGATCGACGCTGTCGATGAGCGGGCCGGCCGCCATCACATTCGAAGGTTCCTGGCATGAGTGAAACGGTCACCGAGGGTCCGCTGCGTCGCGAGGTCACGGCGTTCGAAGTTGCGAGCTTCCTGCGGCGCAACCCGGATTTCCTGTCGGGATTCCCGGAGCTGACGCTCACCTTGCGCATCCCGCGCGAAGAAGGACCGACCACATCGCTCGCGAGCTACCAGCTCGACGTGCTGCGCGACAAGAACCGCGCCCTGCATCGCAGGCTGCAGGAGCTCATCGCCATTGCGGGCGAAAACGAACTGCTGGTGGGGCGCGTGCATGCGCTGACGCTTGCGCTCATGCGCGCGCGCGGCGCGGCCGACACGCTGGGACGAGTGGTCGCGACCCTGACGGAAGATTTCCACACCGAACTGGTGCGCGTGCTGTTGTTCCACGGCGTGGTCGACCAGCCGGAAAACGAGTGGCTGTGCGTGTTGCCGCGCGAGTCGCGACAGCTCGCGCCGTTGACCGATTTCATCGCGCGCGGGGAGGCGCAGTGCGGGCGCCATGCGGCCGACCAGATGACGCTGCTGTTCGGCGACCGCGCGGCGCAGGTGAAGTCAAGCGCGCTGATTCCGGTGCCGGGTCATGGCCTGGTGGCGGTCGGGAGCCTTGACCCCAATCGTTTCCATCCGGGCATGGGCACGCTGTTTCTCAAGCTCATCGCCGACGCGCTCGCAGCCGGGCTCGAACGCTTCGCCGCCGATGCCCGCCCGGCCGATGCGTAGCCCTCGGGCGCGAATCCAAATCACGCCTCGATCCTGTAGAGCGGAGCTTGCTCTGCTGCTTCTTTCGCGCTGCAGCCGAGCAAGCTCGGCTCTACCAATGCCAGAGCCGCCCCGCTTCTGTAGAGCGGAGCTTGCTCCGGTGATTCTTTCGCGCTGCAGCCGAGCAAGCTCGGCTCTACGAATGCCAGAGCCGCCCCGCTTCTGTAGAGCGGAGCTTGCTCCGCTGCTTCTTTCGCGCTGCAGCCGAGCAAGCTCGGCTCCACCAATGCCAGAGCCGCCTCGATCCTGTAGAGCGGAGCTTGCTCCGCCGCTTTCCGGCAAATTGAGCAACGACGGAATATGAGCGCCAAACGCGCCGTCGCCATCGCGCGCTATCTCGATTATCTCCGCGTCGAGCGGCGCATGAGTCCACACACGCTCGCTGCCTATGCAGACGATCTTGCTCGCTTCGACGCGCTCATAGAGGCGCAGGCGCCGGCGACCACCTGGAAATCGCTTGGATCCGAACAGGTACGCGCGTTCGTGGCCGCGGGCAACCGGCTCGGCCACGCGCCGCGCACGCTGCAGCGGCGTCTTTCCGCGGTGCGCTCGCTGCTCGCCTGGCTTGCGGCGGAAGGCCTGATCGCCGCCAACGTGGCCAGCGGCTTGCGCGCACCCAAAGCACCGCGAAAGTTGCCACTGGTGCCGGACGCCGACCAGATGAAGGCGTTGCTGGAAGCGGAAGACGACGGACGCCTTGCGGTGCGCGATCGCGCGTTGTTCGAGCTCGTGTATTCGTCGGGCCTGCGCCTGGCCGAAGTGTGTTCCCTGCAATGGGGCGAGCTCGACCTCGAAGGCGGCTTTGCGCGCGTTGTTGGAAAGGGCGCGAAGACACGCGTGGTGCCGGTCGGATCGCAGGCACTCGCGGCACTGGGTTTGTGGCGCACAGAGTCGCCGCACGCCCCGAGAGATCCGGTATTCGCCGGACGGGGCGGCGCACAGATCGCCCCGCGTTCGGTGCAGGCGCGGCTCACGCTGTGGGCGCGCAAGCACGGCGAAGGCCGGCGCCTGCATCCGCACCTGTTGCGCCATGCCTGCGCCTCGCACGTGCTCGAGTCCAGCGGCAACCTGCGCGCCGTGCAGGAGCTGCTCGGCCACGCCGATATCGGCACCACGCAAATCTACACACACCTCGATTTCCAGCATCTCGCGCGCGTTTACGATGCCGCGCACCCGCGCGCCCGGCGCAAGCCATGAGGCGCCGAATAGCCTCGATCGAAGCGCGCGGATTGCGCGCCTCGAAATTCCGGCTGCTTGCGCTTGCGCTGCTTGACCAGTCTGGGCCGTACCGTCGGATGCAGGTCCGTGTGGAAAGGGTCCGAGGCTCACTACTGCCATGAACAAAGTCGAAATCGCGCTGACGATCGCATTTTTGGTGATTGCCGCGATGTACGCCGCAGTCGGGCACGCGGGCGCTTCGGGCTACATCGCGGCGATGGCGCTGGTCGGCATCGCACCGGAAACGATCAAGCCAACGGCCCTCGCGCTCAATATCCTTGTCGGATTGATCGGCTGCATCCGCTTCTCGCGCGCACGCCTCATTCCGTGGCGCGACGTGTGGCCGCTGGTCGTCGGCGGCATGCCGTTGGCGTGGGTGGGTGCGTCGTTGCCCCTGGCTCCGCATGTTTACAAGCGCTTGCTGGCGGTGCTGCTGGTTTGGGCCGCCTTTGAGCTCGCGCGAACCGCGAGTCGTGTCGGCACCGCCGAGGCGTCCACGCCATTGCGACGTCTGCACTGGACGGTGGGGCTTCTCATCGGCGGTGCGATCGGCGTCGTCGCGGGACTCACCGGAACCGGCGGCGCGATTTTCCTGACACCGCTGCTGTTGTTCGCGCGCTTCGCGACCACGCGCATCGCTGCAGGCATGTCGGTGGTATTCGTGCTCGCCAACTCGCTGGCCGGGCTTGCGGCGCTGGCGTGGCACGGTGACGTCCCGGCCGAGTGGCCGCAGGCGATGCCGATGTGGGCCGCGGCGGTGGCGGTGGGTGCGTTGATCGGAACCGCACTCGGCCGCGGCGGACTCGGCACGCCGAACTTGCGGCGCGTGCTCGCGGTGGTGCTCGTCATTGCTGCCGGGAAACTCGCTTTCGCCTGAGTCACCCCAGGTCATCGCGCGCGAGCTGCCACAGCACTACGCGCGCCGTTGCACTTGCTGTCGACCGCACTGGACGCATGCTGGGTCGACTCTGCAGCGTGTGCCGCTTGAGTCGCCCCACTGCGGCCCCATGTCCCGGATTCGATCCGGAGGCAGCATGCAGCATCGACCCGACACGTTTTACGGCACCACCATCGTTTCCATCCGCCGCGACGGCAAGGTCGCGATCGGCGGCGATGGGCAGGTGACTCTCGGCAACACCATCATGAAATCGAACGCGCGCAAGGTGCGCCGGCTGGCAAAGGGTGACGTGCTGGCGGGCTTCGCCGGCGCGACCGCTGATGCGTTCACGCTGTTCGAACTGTTCGAGGCCAAGCTCGAAAAGCACAACGGCCAGCTTACGCGCGCCGCGGTTGAGCTTGCGAAGGATTGGCGTACCGAGCGCCGCCTCGGCAAGCTCGAAGCGCTGCTCGCCGTTGCCGACAAGGACACCTCGCTCATCATCACTGGCCAGGGCGACGTGCTTGAACCGGAGCATGGCCTGATCGCGATTGGCTCTGGCGGTCCGTATGCACAGGCTGCGGCCAAGGCGCTGCTCGAGAGCACGGAGTTGTCTGCGCAGGAGATCGTCGAGCGCGCCCTCAAGATTGCCGGCGACATCTGTATCTACACCAACCATTCGCACACCATCGAAACGCTCTGACATCTCCCAACCGTCAAGCCGAGCAAGCTCGGCTCTACCAGAGCAGGGATTCGCAACGCTTCTGTAGAGCCGAGCTTGCTCAGCTGATCGTCCTTTCTCTCCCGTGAATCAAACCATGCCCGCACAGACTCCGCAGGAAATCGTCGCCGAACTCGATCGCCACATCGTCGGCCAGCACAAGGCCAAGCGTGCCGTGGCGATTGCGCTGCGCAACCGCTGGCGCCGCATGCAGCTCGAGCCCGAACTGCGGCGCGAGGTGATGCCGAAGAACATCCTGATGATCGGACCCACTGGCGTCGGCAAGACCGAAATCGCACGGCGTCTCGCGCAGCTGGCGGACGCGCCCTTCGTGAAGGTCGAGGCGACCAAATTCACCGAGGTCGGCTACGTCGGCAAGGACGTCGAGACGATCATCCGCGACCTCGCCGACGCGGCGGTCAAGATGGCGCGCGACGCCGCCAAGGCGAAGGTGCGCGAGGGCGCTGAAAAAGCCGCCGAAGAACGCATCCTCGATGCGCTGTTCCCGCGTGCCCAGGCCGTGCGCGTCTGGGGCGAAGACCAGCCCGCGAGTGCCGAGCACAGCGATACGCGGGAAAAGCTGCGCACGCAGTTGCGCGAGGGCAAGCTCGACGAGCGGGAGATCGAGATAGAGGTGTCGATGAACCTGGGCGTCGAGATCATGGCGCCGCCCGGTATGGAGGAGATGACGCAGCAGCTGCGCCAGATGTTCTCGAGCCTCGCCGACCAGAAGAAGAACAAGCGCAAGCTCACCGTCAAGGCGGCGCGCCCGCTGCTGGCCGACGAGGAGGCCGCGCGCCTGGTCAACGAGGAGGAGGTCAAGCAGCTCGCGCTCGAGAACTGCGAGCAGAATGGCATCGTCTTCATCGACGAGATCGACAAGGTCTGCCAGCGCGGCGAATGGCACGGTGCGGGCGTATCGCGCGAAGGCGTGCAGCGCGACTTGCTGCCACTGGTGGAAGGCTCCACCGTCAATACCCGACACGGCACGATCAAGACCGACCACATCCTGTTCATCGCCTCCGGCGCTTTCCACGTCGCCAAGCCGTCCGACCTCATTCCCGAGCTGCAGGGCCGGTTCCCGATCCGGGTTGAATTGACGGCGCTCACGGTCGACGACCTCGAGCGCATCCTCACGGAGCCGCAGGCGGCCCTGACCCGGCAGTACGAGGCGCTACTCGGTACCGAGGGCGTCACCGTGCGCTTCAGGCCGGATGGCGTGCGCCGGCTCGCGCAGATCGCGCACCAGCTCAACGAGCGGCAGGAGAATATCGGCGCGCGCCGGCTGGCGACCGTGCTCGAGCGACTGCTCGACAAGGTCTCGTTCGACGCCACCGACGTCGGCGCGTCGGGCAACAGGCCCGATGCCACGGTCGAGATCGATGCGGCTTACGTCGACACCCAGCTCGCCGGCATCGCCGCCGACGAGGACCTGAGCCGCTACATCCTGTGACGCGCGCATGATCCGCCACCAGCTCATGCTGGATCCAGGCAAGCGCAGTGGACTCGCGATGGGATCCCCGGCCGGCGGCCGGATTCGCCGAGGCATTCGCCGCGCCGACTGCGGTCGCAGGAAGACGATGGGCGACGTCCCGGCGGTCCGTCGTGGCGCAGTCGTTCAGGCGCTTGCCCGCTGTCGAGCGCCCGCTCGGGAACGATGCTCTAGAATGGCGGCATGACCAACGTCGTTAATTTCAAAAGCAACAGCGTCCGGGCGCAGCTGCGCGCGGCGCAAACCTCCGGCGAGCTGGTGCGCCTGTGGCGCAATGGGCTGGAAGCCGGCAGTTTTGCCGGCTACGTGCTGGGCGTGGGCAACGAATATGTGCTGCTGTGGGTGGTGGGCGATTTCCTGGGCTTCGACGGGATCTTCGCGCTCCGCCACCGCGACGTGACGGAACTCGAGGCGCCCGACAAGAATGCCGGCTTCATCGAAAAGGCGATGGCGCTGAAGGGCGTCGTGCGCGGCGCCATGGAGCTGCCTGCGAACGTGCTGGACAGCGCCAACGAGCTGCTGCAGTGGATGGCGCTGCAGTCGAACGTGCTCTCCGTGCACGTCGACACCGAGGAGACTCACGAGGTCTGCTACGTGGGCCGCTTCGTCGGTTTCGATGCGGACGGCTTCCAGCTCCAGGAAATCACGCCGGACGCCGAGTGGATGCATGAGCTGTCGATGTTCGGGCTGGACGAGATTTCCGCGATCTCGTTCGACGGTCCGTACAACGAGGCGCTGGCGCAGATCGCGGGCACTCCACCCGATGACCTCCGCCCGCCGCGTAATCTCAAATTGACGTGACCGCCGCCGCGGCACGCGTCACTCCCACCGACATCGTGTTGCACCGCGCCTCGCACGTGCTCGAGGTCGCATTCGATTCGGGCGAGCGCTATCGCTTGCCTTTCGAGTACCTGCGCGTCGAGTCGCCGAGCGCCGAAGTGCAGGGCCACGGCCCGAGTCAAAAGGTGCTGGTGCCGGGCAAGCGCCACGTGGACGTGGTGGCCATCGAGCCTGTAGGTCACTACGCGGTGTCGTTGGTCTTCAGCGACGGGCACAACACGGGCATCTATTCGTGGGAGTGGCTGGCACTGCTCGGCCGTGAGCAGGAACAGCGCTGGGCGTTGTACGTCGCTGCCCTCGAGCAAGCTGGCCTCGACCGCTGATCGTTGTTTCTACCCTTCTCCCTACGGGAGAAGGTGGCGCGCAGCGCCGGATGAGGGGCGGGACTTGCCCTGGCAAGAAATTCGGCGCGTGGCAAGCTCCGCCCCTCACCCCTACCCCTCTCCCGATGGGAGAGGGGTTTAACAGTGATAATCGCCTTATGAGCGCTGCAAACGACCGCCAGAACGCCCCCCCGGACTCCACCACCCATTTCGGTTATCGCGACGTGCCGGTTGCTGACAAGGCGAAACTGGTGGGTGAGGTGTTTACCTCGGTCGCATCGAAATACGACGTGATGAACGACCTCATGTCGCTCGGCGTGCACCGACTCTGGAAGCGTCACTTCGTGTCCACCAGCAATGTGCGCGCCGGCGATCGCGTGCTCGACCTGGCGGGCGGTACCGGCGACGTCGCGGCGCTACTCGCCGATCGCGTCGGTGAGCGCGGCAGCATCGTGATCGGCGACATCAACGCCGCGATGCTCGGCGTTGGCCGCGAACGCATGATCGATCGCGGGCGCGTGCGCGGGGTCGACTACGCGCAACTCGATGCAGAGCAGCTCCCGTTCGCAAACGGATCGTTCAACGCGGTCACCATCGCATTCGGTCTGCGCAACGTCACCGACCAGGCGGCCGCGCTGCGCGAGATGAAGCGCGTACTCGCGCCCGGTGGCCGCGCGCTGATCCTTGAGTTCTCACGCGTGACCGAACCGCTGCTCAAGCGTGCTTACGATCTCTATTCCTTCCAGGTGCTGCCGCGCATCGGCAAGGCAGTCGCGAGCGACGAAGCCAGCTATCGGTATCTCGCCGAATCGATCCGCAAGCACCCCGACCAGGCGACGCTCGCGGCGATGATGGAAGCGGCCGGCTTCCTGCGGGTTTCGCACCGCAGCCTCGCAGGTGGCATCGTTGCCATCCACTCGGGTTACGCGGTCTGAATCCCTTCTCTCTCATTTCGGGAGATGTTCAACGCAGCGTGCTCGAGTGTCGGATTGCAATCGGCACGCCGTCTCGCCGGGGCACAACTTCGTCCCTCTCCCTTCGGGAGAGGGACCGAGGGAGAGGGTTCGAGTTCGCACCTGCCGGGTTCAAGCCCACAATGCTTGGCAAGATCGGACCCTCTCCCCGACCCCAGCCCCGGCCCTTCGGGCGTGATCTTGCGCGCGAGCAGTGCTCGCAAGCGCGCCCAATCACACCGGTAGGAGAGGGGCTTGACACGGCGACGCTCGGTTAGACTGCGCGCCTCTCGATTCCCGGAACCTGTCATGCGTCTCGTTCGCCAAGCGTTGTGTGTTTGCGTCGTGTTGCTCGCGGCTTGTTCGAAGCCTGCAGCGGTGGCGCCTGCGTCCGCGAAAACCGAAAAGCCCGCTGCCACGGCCACCGCAATGACCCCTGATCCGCAGAGCTACGCCAATTACGACGAC
>JBKJSW010000458.1:0-5804 GCA_046595765.1 Ahniellaceae bacterium | reverse complement strand
CGGAAGCGGCTCCCCACTTGGCTCGCCGCGTCGGCGTCCTCGCGCGGCAACAGCCGCGGCGCCATTTCCACCTGGGTGACCTTGCTGCCCAGACGGGCGAACGCCTGGCTCAGTTCGCAGCCGATCGGGCCGCCGCCGAGCACGACCAGCCGCTTGGGCAGCGTGCGCAGATCCCACAGCGAGTGCGACGTCAGCACGTCGACTGTCTCAATGCCCGGGATAGGCGGCACCAGTGGGCGTGCACCGGTGGCGATGATCAAGCTGCGGGCGCTCAGGCGCTTGCCACCCACTTCGACTTCCCACGGCGAGACAATGCGTGCCTCGCCCTGGATGACGTCGACGCCAAGGGCGGTGTAGCGCTCGATCGAATCGTGTGGCTCCACCTTGCGAATCACCGACTGCACGCGTTCCATCACGCGCGCGAAGTCGACCTCTGCGGCGACCGTCGCAATCCCGTAGCGCTCGGCATTGCGCGCCTCGGCCACCAGTCGCGCGCTGCGCAGCAAGGCCTTGGACGGAACGCAACCGGTATTGAGGCAATCGCCACCCATGCGGTCGCGCTCGATCAACGCCACCTTGGCACGCGCGGTGGCGGCGATGTACGAGGACACCAGCCCCGCCGAGCCCGCACCGATGACGATCATGTTGAAGTCGAAGCGGCGCGGGCGCACATGGCCCTTGTAAACGCGGCGCGCTGCCAGCCACCGCGTGAACAGCCTCATCATCAGCGGCAGCAGGCCCAGCAACGCGAAGGCACCGATGAGGCCAGGTGACAGCACATCGCCCGCGGTTTCGATCCGCGCGAGCCGGGTACCCGCGTAAACGTAGACGATGGTCGCCGGCAGCATGCCGGCCTGGCTGACGAGATAGAACGTGCGCGTCTTGAGCGCGGTCAGGCCCGCCAGCAGGTTGATCAGGAAGAACGGCACCACCGGCACCAGCCGCAGTGTGAACAGGTAATAGGCGCCGTCGCGGGAAATGCCTTCGTCAAAGGTGCGCAGGCGCTCGCCATACTTGCGCCGCAAGCCATCACGCAACACGAAGCGCGATGCCCAGAACGCCAGTGTCGCGCCCAGAGTGCTGGCAAACGACACCAGCAACGTGCCTTCGAAGAGGCCGAACAGTGCGCCGCCCGCGAGCGTCAGGATGGCCGCGCCCGGAAGGGAAGCGCCCGTCGCCACCACGTATGCCGCAAAGAAACCGCCTGCCGCCAGCCACGGATTTGCTGCGGTCCACGCCTGCAAGGCAACCTGCCGCTGCTTCAGCGCCTGCAGGTTCAACTCGGCCAACAGGCCGGTGCGCCAAAGCACGACGACTGCCAGCACCACTACGACCAGGACGATCCAGCGAGGAGAAATGCGGCGCATGCGGTTTCCAGTTCGAAAGTCGCGGCGTCAGGCGCGGACGGGCAAAACGACGGGTGTGGCGGGATCTTCCATCCGGAAGGGTGAAGGCAATGGTTGTGGTGAACCTGCTTGATTCCTGCTCCGGCATGACTTCGCGAAGAGAGTGCAGTGGGCCTGGTGGTGCACGAAGCATCCCAAGATTGGACGGCATCGCGCAGACCCGCTGCGGGCCAAACCGGAAGATGTGCGCGAGCAGCAGGTGCGGAGGCCAAATAACCTGCAGAACGCATACGGCCAGGCGCTGCTGGAGTTACGCGCAGGCAACACTCAAGTCAGTTGGGGCAACGACGAATCGGGATCGAAGCGATCCGTCGGAACCGAAAGTCGACGGCGCCGAGATGCCCACTGGCCAGATGTGGCGCAGACGCAGGCACTGCGGATAGGGATCAGCGGTGCGAAAACCTGCGGCTACAAGCCGCTCCGGCAACCGTTGCCGACCTTGCGCCGCTTCATTTGCGCCTGCTTCCGACTGTCCACAACGTGTCGTGCTCGCGGAGCAGGAACAGCGCGATGCACGCCGCCAATGTCGGCCATGCTGCAAAAAACAGAATGTTGGCACCGGTGTACGGGTCGAGATACTGCTTCCAGGACACCAGTGTGGTCAGCGTGTGCATCACCAGCACCAGGCCGTAGCTCCAGGTACGCGCAATGCCGAGCGCGAACAGCAGCAGGACGAGCGCCTGCGCGACGCCCAGTGCCAACACCAGCGGCGCGCCGAGGCCGGCCAGACCATAGAAACCCTCGAGTACTGCGATCGCATGGCCGGGCCTGAGGAACTTGTCGATGACCCAGGGAATCAGGAACAACACCATGCTCAATCGGATCAGCAGTAACGAAAGTGGCAGATGGCGCGTATCGGAGGTGTGTTCAATCGTGGACATGAAGGCAGTTCTCCCGGTTGGCGGCAGGTTTTGTTCATTACGCAGCGCCAATGGATTTGGTTACGGCAACGATGCCAGATTTTTTCAGATGCCATCCACTTCGACGCCATTCACGGGAACAACAACTGCACGCCCGCATAGTGAGGCATCTCCAATGCTGCCATTGGCCACTTTCTATCCACATCACTTTGTCTGACCGGAGACGACCATGCAACGCCGCAAACTGCTACAGGGACTTGCCACCCTCCTACCCCTGCTCCCTGCCTTCGCGCGCGCAAGCGCGGGCACTTCCGCCTCAGGCGGGGCTGCAGCGGCAACCGCCCGCAGCGCGGCCAAGTCCGCAGGCAAGGCGATCACGCCGCTCGTCAAGCCTCACGCTGCGTGGAAACCATTGCTCACGCCCGCTGCATACACGGTGCTGTTCGAGGAAGGCACCGAACGTGCCGGCAGCAGCCCACTCAACAGCGAGAAGCACTCCGGCACCTACATTTGCGCCGCCTGCTATCTGCCGCTGTTCGACAGCAAGCACAAATTCGATAGCGGCACCGGCTGGCCCAGCTTCACCCAGGGCATCGCAGGACACACCGGCACCAAGCGCGATTTCAAGATGATCCTGCAGCGCATCGAGTACCACTGCATCCGCTGCGGCGGCCACCAGGGCCACATTTTCAACGACGGTCCGCCGCCGCGCGGCGAGCGCTGGTGCAACAACGGCGTCGCCTTGTAGTTCGTGCGCCAAGGCGATCCCCTGCCGTCACTGAGGTCCTGATCATGTCAATCGAAAACCGGGTGCAGAATCGCTTGATGCAGAAAACGCTGCTGTCCGCATCGGCTGTCGTGCTGATGCTGTTTGCAGTCGCCGCGTGCGCAAAGCCACCGCAGGCCGAGCAGCCTTCCGTGCGCGATGCCACGCCGAAGACCGTAGCGGTGGCGATCTTCGCCGGCGGCTGTTTCTGGTGCATGGAACCACCATTCGACAAACTTCCGGGCGTGATCTCGACCACCTCCGGATACACGGGCGGACGCATCAAGAATCCCACCTACGAGCAGACTTCCGCCGGCGGTACCGGCCACGCCGAGGCGATAGAGGTGCGCTACGACCCCGGCAAGATCAGCTATGCAAAGCTGGTCGACGTGTTCTGGCACAACATCGATCCCTTCGCAGTGGATCGCCAGTTCTGCGATGCCGGCAGCCAGTACCGCAGCGGCATCTTCCCCACCAGCGCCGCACAGCGCCGCGTTGCCGAAGCGAGCAAACGCGAGGTCGCAGCGCGCTTGAAACAACCGATCGCCACCGAGATCACCGACGCCACCGCGTTCTACCCGGCCGAGACGTATCACCAGGACTACTACAAGAAAAATCCGGTGCGCTACAAGTACTACCGCTTCAACTGCGGACGCGATGCGCGTCTGGCGGAAGTGTGGGGCAAGCACTAAAAGCCGGGTCAGAGTCGACTTTTCCCCGTGGCCCAATAGGCACGCCGCAATGACCGAGAAGGCGCCGCGTCAGCGCGCTGCTTCGCGACGCCGTGCCTACCACGGGATCTCCTGCCCATCCCACGCGAAGAAGTGGCCGCTGTCCGCCGGCGTACTCCCGGCGATGACGGCGAGCAGCTGCGCGGCGGCGCGCTCTGGATCGAACAGGCGTTCGGCCGGCACCCTCGCCTGGAACGGCATCGAAAGTGGCGTGTCGACCGTGCCCGGATGCAGCAGCAGGCAGACGCCGAGCGCGTTGCGTCGTTTCCATTCGATCGCAAACGTTCGCAACAGCTGGTTCTGCGCTGCCTTCGACGCGCGATAGGCGTACCAGCCGCCCGCGCGGTTGTCGCTGATCGATCCCACGCGCGCCGACAGCGAGGCAAACACTGCCGGCTGGCCTCGACAGAGCTGCGGCAGCAGCGCCTTCGCCAGCAGCAGCGGTGCGAACGCATTGAGCGCGAACACGCGCTCGAGCGATGCGCGGCTGGCCTGTTGGATCGACTTCTCGGGCGCCAGGCCCTCTTCGTGCAGTATCCCCGCGGCGTTGACGACGAGGTGCAGCGCATCGACGTCCTGCACGATGCTGGCGAGGCGCGCGAGATCGCCGTCCTTGGTGATGTCGGCCGATACGCATCGCAGCCGCTCGCCGTGCACGTCCTGCAAAGCCATCAACTCGGGGTGCGAACCTGCCGATCGCGACACAGCGAACACGCGGGCGACCTGCGGGTTGCAAAGCAGCTGCCGCAACATCGCCAGTCCGATGCCGCTGCTCGCGCCGGTAACGAGCGCATTGGCCGGTGTCGCGAGCGCAGCGATGGGACGGGTGCCCGGGTCGAACGTCATGCGGCTGAATCCTTCAAGCAGGCGAAAGCCGTGATGCGGTGGATGCATTGACCGGTGTCAGGGTGGACGGACTCGCTGCGGTCGCGCAGCACGGCGTGCCCAGCCTGCCGATGAGGAAAGCCCGATGCAAGCGCGTTGACTCCGGCGGCTGACCGCGAGTTTTCATTTTCACGTTGGCCTGAAGGACGCTTCTGCAGAATCGCGCATTGCCCAAGCGGAGCGCTTCATGAAAATCCTGATGGTCCTGACGTCCCACGATCGACTGGGGGACACTGGCAAGAAAACCGGCTTCTGGCTCGAAGAGTTCGCCGCTCCCTACTTCGTGTTCAAGGATGCCGGCGCGCAGATCACGGTCGCCTCGCCCAAGGGTGGCCAACCGCCGCTCGATCCGAAGAGCGACGAACCGGACGCACAGACCGATGCCACCCGCCGCTTCCGTGCGGACGCCGACGCTACCGCCGTGCTCGCAGCGACGCGCATGTTGGCCGATGTGGCGACCGACGATTTCGATGCCGTGTTCTACCCCGGCGGCCACGGACCATTGTGGGACCTCGCCAACGACAGGCATTCCATCGGCGTGATCGAATCGAACTTCGCCGCAGGCAAGCCGGTCGCATTCGTTTGTCATGCCCCGGGCGTGCTGCAGAAGCCGCGCAAATCCGATGGCACGCCGCTCGTCCAGGGCAAGCGGGTGACCGGATTCACCAACAGCGAAGAAGCCGCGTCGGGCCTGACCGACGTCGTGCCGTTCCTGGTCGAAGACATGCTCAAGGCCAATGGCGGTCAGTACAGCAAGCAGGCGGACTGGGCCGACCATGTGATCGTCGACGGCAACCTGGTGACGGGACAGAACCCGGCGTCGTCGGAAGCGGCCGCCAAGGCGCTGATGGGCCTGCTTTAAGTCCAGGCAGGGTCAGCGTGGAATTCTGTCGCCGAGCGACCTTGTTGCGACGCCATCAGAAAGAAAGTCGACTCTGACCCGGCTTTTAGCGAGATCGCACGCCCCACGGCAGCGCACCTGCGAATATCACGATCGCGCCGACGAGGATCCCCACCAATCCGGCCAAGGTGAGGAACGTCCATGCCAGCAATACCAGCGGCATGCCGCTCGGCACCACGGCGTCCTGCGGCGAATTGGCGTCGTACACCACACGCACGTGCTCGTTCTGCGCATACGGCGGTGGCGAGCTTTGCA
>JBKJSW010000436.1:0-2536 GCA_046595765.1 Ahniellaceae bacterium | reverse complement strand
GCTTCAGCAAGGCCGCGCGCGACGGCGTCATGCCGGCACTTCGATGCGATGGCAGCACATAGGTCCAGTCCTGCCAATGCCGGTTGAACGCCGCGACCGCAGGGCCCACCGTGGCCGTCGATTCGGCAGTGCGCGTGTTCGCAGGTGTCGTCCCGGGTCCAGCCGGAGGAACGATGGAGTCCGCCGCCGTCGGCGCTCCCGGAGATTGCCCGTCCATCGACGTAACCGGCGGTGTGGGCTCGGCGCTCAATTGCAGCGACGTCTTGCCGTACTGTTGCCACGAGGTCGCAATCACGGTGACGCCGTTGCGCAGCACGAAGCGCAGCTCGCTGGTGCCCTGGGCCGGTGCCGGCGCGCGCTTGCGCGAGCGCACGTCGAGCAGGTCGAGCTCGCTCAACGCAGCCGCGATGGCAGTGCTTGCGTAGGGCGAGGCCATGTCGTCGGCGGCAACGCCCTCAATCACGAAGGAGTCCATGGGCGATTCGGCTGCGGCGGCGCCTTGCACGTCGGGAGTCGACTCGGCCGGGGCCGCAACCTCCGGCGCGGACGGCGCTCGTACCAGCGCGAAGCGTTCGCCGTGCGCGTGCACGTCGATGCGCTCGATGCGGGCTGCGGGGATGTCCGCGATGCGCTTCTCGAGCCAGCGTTGCGGTTCGCGCTCGATGACCATGTTGCCGCTCACCAGCCACGCCTGCGCGGCCTCGCCGGTGCGAACGAAGGTTCCGCCGCCCAGCTGCTCCGCAGTGCGGCCGATGGTCAGCGACAAGGGCGTGCCCGGGCGCTGGATGTCGACGCGCACGCCCGTCGCCTTCGCGGACGCGACGGACTCGACGCCGAGCGCGGCATGCTGCCCGGGGCGCGAGGTCTTGGCCTCCACCCGTCGCGCGTCCGCCATTTGCAACAGCAACGTGCGCAGCGTTGCCGTGTCGGCACGATAGCGATCGCGCTCGACCACGACGAAACCCGACGCATCGCGCTCGATCGTTACCAGGCGCTTGTCGCCCGCGCCGGTCAGGTGAATCGCGCGAATGTTGTCGATGTCGACGCGCAAACCTGGCAGCCAGAGATCGGATCCGGATTCGCTGCCACCGCCGCCGCGCGACGCCAGCCAAGTCGCAGCACCCACCACCAGCACTGTCGCCAGCAGAAGCAGCCAGAAGCGCATCGTGGAAATCACCGGCTCGCCCGACGAACTGGCGAACGCCGGCGCCACGCCGCGTAGAGCAGCGCAAGCAGGCCGACTGCGATCGGGACCAGCACGATGTTGACGAACTTGAGGCGGTTGCCAAGCGCCTCGATGTCGGCGTCGAGTCTCCTGCGCACTTCCCGCAGGTCCTTGCGGATACGAAGCTTCTGCGTCTGGAAGCGCTCGAGTTCGGCTGTCTGCCCGGGGGTCAGCGCAAGGCCGCCGTCTTCGGCGCGCGCGCTCTGCAGCGCATTGAGCTTGGTTTCGGTCTCCGCCAGTTCGGCGTTGAGCTCGGTTTCCTTCTGGCGAAAGCGATCGTCCGCCTGCAGCCTCAGGGCTTCGACGCGCGTGAATGGGCGCGCCGAGATGGCGCGACCGCGCACGCCGATCAGGTCGGTCGATCCCACCAGGTTATCGACGGCATTGACGGCGAAATCGCCGTTGTTGGCGAAGGCGTTCATCACGGTCTGCTGGAAGAAATCCTGCGATTGCACCCACAACCGGTCGGCGAGCAGATCCGTGTCGGCGACCACGATGATGCTCGCCTCCCGGCTCGAGGACGCAAGGTGCAACTTGCCCTGACGCCCGGGGAAAGCAGTATCGAAGCGCCCCTGCAGTCGCGCGGCCAGCACCTGGCTGGTTTTGGACGACACGAAGCCCTTGAAGAGTGCAGAAGGATCCGGCTGCATGCGCACGCGCTCGGCGTCGACCAGCATGGAGTCCGACGTCGACTGGATCAGCGGCATCAGCTTGATTTTCGAGCCTTCGGTCTGCGTCAGCGCGCCTGCGGTGGCCATGTTGATGATGGCGAGGTTGGCCGTGACAACGTCGTCCTGGTTGAGCTGCTGCTTGCCGTAGCCGACGATAGCCGGATGCCGCACCTGGCCGCCGCCGGGACTTTGCACGGTGAGCGCAGCCTGGGCATCGAGGACAACCTGCGCGGGATTGAAGCGCACGCCCCAGCGCGCGAACAACGGCGCGAGATCGGAGCTGCGATCGTCGAGCATCGCCGCCATCGGATCGTCGGGGCTGGTGGCGCCGGGATCGAGTTCCGCATGCGGATCGACGAACACCAGCAGGTGCCCGCCCCGCAGCACGAACTGGTCTATCGCGTACAGGAGATCCCTGGACCACTGCTTCGGATGCACGACGATCAACGTGCCGATTTCGGCATCGATGGAATTGCTGCTCGATGGATCGAGCATGCGCACGTCGAACAACTCCTGCCAGCCGGCGAGCACTGCCCATGGCTGCCGTATCTGCCGCGTGGCGGGATCGAGTTCGGCAGCCATCGGCAGGCCGCTCAGCAACCCGACCACAGGTTTCTTCGGGTTGGCGAGGGTGTGGATC
>JBKJSW010000357.1:0-7481 GCA_046595765.1 Ahniellaceae bacterium | reverse complement strand
ATGGCGGCACGGTCAGCCAGCAAGGCGAGTTCGTGGTCACCGAGTATGGCGTTGAGGGCAGTCTGGTCTATGCGCTTTCCCCAGCCTTGCGCGACGAAATCGCGCGGCGCGGCTTTGCGACGCTGCTCCTCGACCTCGCACCCCACCGCTCGCTCGAACAGCTCGAGCACGCGCTCGCGCGTCCCCGTGGCCACCATTCCGTCGCCAAGCACCTGAAGCGCACGGCTGGAATCGAAGGCGTGAAGGTCGGACTGCTGCACGAGCACCTGCAGCGCGACGACTTCGCGGAGGCAGGCACGCTGGCGCGCGCGATCAAGTCTCTCCCGCTGCGCCTGGAGCGAACGCGCCCCATCGACGAAGCGATCAGCAGCGCGGGGGGCGTCCTGTTCGAGGGCCTTGACGAACGGCTCATGCTGCGTGCATTGCCCGGCACGTTCTGCGCCGGCGAAATGATCGACTGGGAGGCCCCAACCGGCGGATATCTGCTCACCGCGTGCCTGGCGAGCGGGCGCGCCGCGGGACTCGGGGCGGTCGACTGGCTACGGCGCGAGGTGGCCGCGTAAGCCCGTTGGATCCCGAACGGTACCCGTGTCGGATCTGTGTTCGAGTGCGCCGTCCCAGTGCACGCACCTCATCCGCTGCTGAACGCGGAACGCGCCGGGCGCGAACCCGGCGCCGTGGCGCGTGCTCGACAACGTTCCAGCGGTGGCGGCCGCAATCGACGACAATGCGCGTCCTTTTGCCGGCAGCACCCGTTTCGATGAAGACCCCCAAGGGATTGCAGCCGCTCATCGACGAGGGCGTGATCGACGCGGTATTGCGGCCGCTCAAGAGCGGCAAGGAAGCGGCGGTGTACGTGGTGCGCTGGGGCGACGAGATCGGCTGCGCCAAGGTCTACAAAGACATGGCGCAGCGCAGCTTGCAGGCGCGCGTGCAGTATCAGGAAGGGCGCAAGGCGCGCGGCAGCCGGCAGTCGCGCGCGATCAACAAGGGATCGAAGTTCGGGCGCCGCGAACTGGAATCGGAATGGAAGAACACCGAGGTCGATGCGCTTTACCGACTGGATGCCGCGGGCGTGCGCGTGCCGAAGCCTCGTGGATACTTCCACGGCGTGCTGCTGATGGACCTCATCACCGACACAGAGGGGCATAGTGCGCCGCGCCTGGGAGAAGTCGAGCTAACTGCAGAAGAAGCACGCGACTTCCATGCGCGTCTGGTGCGGGACGTGGTGCGCATGCTCTGCCTCGGCCTCATCCACGGCGACCTGTCGGAATACAACGTGCTGGTCGCGGCCGATGGGCCGGTGATCATCGACCTGCCGCAGGTCGTGAGCGCCGCCGGCAACAACGCCGCGCGCGCCATGCTGCTGCGCGATGTACACAACCTGCGCGACACGCTTGCCCGCTTCGCTCCGGAACTCGCGACAACGCATTACGGCGAGGAGATGTGGGCGCTGTATGAACGCAGCGAACTGCTGCCCGAAACCGTGCTGACGGGCCACTTCGTGTTCGACGATGCCGATGCCGACGTCGACTCGGTGCTCGATTCGATCGAAGACGCGCGCCAGGTCGCGCTCATCCGCCAGCAGGGCCGCGAGGAAGCCGACGCCGCGGATTGAGGCGTCGCGCTCGCCTCACGCACGCTCGGGAAACATCGGGCAGCGACGCGGAGTCGCGCCGAGCCTGGTATTAACATGGGCTCGAGCCAGCCGCTTCGTCCCGCACCGGCTTGTCTGAGCCGCCGGGGATCGGGTCACCCGGAACGGGCATACTCTTGGGGATGCCGCATCGAATCTTCCTTCGCGCGAGCCCGGGTCGGTCGCTCGACAAGTGCCGGTTCGGCTTATTCTGAGTTGCAGGGACGACAGCCGCCGATTCGGCGGTCGATATGCAGCGACACACCACGGAGATTCCATGAAAGCATTGCTCGTCACCCTGCTGCTGCTCTGCACACCGCTGCTTGCCCATGCGCAGACCCCGCGCACCCAGACGCAATCTCCATACCTGACCGCGATGGGCGACAAGATCGAGCGGCTGCCGCTGACGTCTACCCGCGTCGACGTGTCGATCGCGGGCGTCATCGCGGACGTGAAGCTCACGCAGGTGTACGAGAACCGCGGCAGCCGGCCAATCGAGGCCCTGTATGTGTTTCCCGGATCGACTCGCGCCGCGGTCTATGGCGTGACCATGCGGGTGGGCGATCGGCTGATCCGGGCGAAAATCCGCGAGAAGCAGCAGGCACGCGAGGAATACGAGGCAGCGCGCAGCGAAGGCAAGACCGCCAGCCTGCTCGAGCAGCTCGACCCGAGCGTGTTCCGGATGAATGTCGCCAATGTGTTGCCGGGCGACCGCATCGAAGTCGAGCTCAGGTACACCGAACTGCTCGTACCCGAGCGGGGCGTGTACGAATTCTTTTTTCCGAACACCATGGGGCAGCGCTACGGCGAAACCCTTCCCGTGGTGACTTCGTCGGCCAGTGCAGTGGTCGACTACGCATTCGACGTGCGCGCGACCGTCATCGGCGCCTTGCCGCTGCAGCGCGTGGAAAGCCCCTCGCACGCAGTCGATATCGCGCGCCCCGGCGCCAATCGCGCTGTCGTGACCCTCGCCGAGGGCGCGCTCGAGAAAGCCGGCGCCATCGACTACGTGTTGCGCTACACGCTCGCCGGCGACGCGATCCAGACGGGCCTAATGGCCTACCCGGAGGGCGACGGGGGTTATTTCCTGCTGACCGCCGAGCCACCCGCGACGGCCACCGCCGCGATGGTGGTTCCACGCGAGTTCGTGTTCGTGGTGGACGTGTCCGGCTCGATGGCGGGTGAGCCACTGGATGCCGCGAAAGCGCTGGTGCGGGATCTGTTTGGCGTGCTGAGACCGACCGACCGATTCAACGTCATCCTGTTCTCGGGCGACTCCGAAGTGATGGCGCCCGGAGGTTCCCTGCCCGCCTCGCCACAGACGCTCGCAAGAGCCCTTGCGCTGATCGACAAACAGGCCGGGGGTGAGGGCACCGAGCTGGTACCGGCGCTTGATACCGCGTTCGCGTTGCCGACGCTTGCCGGCATGGCGCGGTCCATCGTGGTCGTCACCGACGGTCAGATCTCCGCAGGTGGCGAGGCGTTCGCCACGATCCGCGCAGCGCTCGGGACCTCCAACGTGTTCGCGTTTGGCGTCGGCCCCAATGTCGACCGTCCGGTGATCGAGCTGCTCGCACGCGCGGGTGCGGGCGAGCCTTTCGTCGTCGACGAGTTGTCCCAGGCGCGCGCGATTGCGCAGCGCATGCGTTCGTATATCGATCGACCCTTGCTGACGCATATCGAACTTGGTGTCGAGGGCTTCGAGGCTTTCGACCTCGAGCCGGCGCGCGTTCCCGACCTGCTCGCAGAGCGGCCGGTGACGCTGGTCGGTCGCTATCGCGGCGTGGTGGGAGGGCGCGTGATCGTGCGCGGCTTCTCGGGCAGCACGCCCAATGCCCAGACAGTGGCATTCGACCCCGATTCGGTTTCGACCGACCTCGCGGCGATCCGCCTGCTGTGGGCGCGGACGCGCATCCAGCGCCTGCTCGACGAGGAGTTGGCCTTCTCTGGCTCGCATCTTTATCCAAAACCTGACCAGGAATCGACCATCACCAGGCTCGGCCTTGACTACAACTTGTTGTCGCCGTTCACGTCGTTCGTGGCCATCGACGAGCGCGTGCGCGCGCAATCAAAGGCTGTGCCGGTGCAGCAACCCGCGATACCAAAAGGTACGACATCGGAGTCTCCGGGAGAGATGGACACACCGGTGTTCGACGAAACCCTTCCCATGTCCGAGCCCGCGCCACCGCCAGTCGAGGCCGAGGTTGTACTCGCTGAAACGGCGATGGAGGCACCGCTCGCGGCCGATGCGAGTTATGAAATTGGTTACTCACCGCGTGGCACCGGCAACGCTCTCGACGTGGTGCGGTTGCTCGCCACGGCGGCAGCCACGAAACTTCCCGACGGTGGCAAGTCGGCCTTGCGCAAGCGCGTCGGTGCGAACAGGTTCGAATTTGCCGACGGCGCGTGGACCGATCTCCGCTACAGGTCCGGCATGACGCTGTTGCGCATTCGCCGCGACAGCGCCGCGTTCATGCGACTGCTGGCATTGCGGCCCGACGTGCGCGCAGCCCTCGCACTCGGCGAAGACGTCCTTATCGTGCTCGAAGGCGTCGCGGTGCGGGTCGCGCCGGTGGGCTTCAGCGACTATCCGGAGAAGACGCTCCTCAAGCTGCGTTCGAAACACGGGTGAGCGTGCGGCGGCTGTTGCTCCGCATGCTGATGCTTGGCACGCTGGGCGCAAGTTGCACCGCGCAGGCCATGCCCCGGTCCAACGCCGTATTCGTGTTGAGCAGCGACGAGCCTGGACGAGCGCCTTTCGCGGAGCCGGCACGTGCGTACTACCACAGCCGGCTGGACCCTGGTCGCGACCTGCTGGTCACCGGTGCGCGCTCCTTGCAGGAAGTTCGCGAGTGGCTCGCGCGCTCGTCGCAGCGCGCCGGTCAGCCCTGGGGCGAGGTCACGCTGGTGGCGCATGGGTCCCCGTGGGTAGGGCTCGCGGTGCCCTTGTTCCTCGGCGAAGCCACGTCGGATCGCTCGGCACTCGAGCACGCGATCGAAGGTGGCACGTTCCCGCCATTGGGCCCTGCGATTATCGACGCGAGCACGCGTCTGCGCATTGATTCCTGCGGCGTCGGCCAGCGTCCGGACCTGTTGCGCCTGTACGCCGAACTGTTCAGTGGACGCGACGGCGAGACGCCGGCGGTCGGCGGCAGCACTCACTGGATCGAGTTCGGCAGCCGCGTGAACGGGACTGCAGTCATCGAGGCTTGGCGTCGCGAAAGGGCTTTCGTGGCTGAAGTGGTCCCGCATGCCGTAGTCGACGCGAAGCGCGAACAACGCCTGCGCACCCGGCTTTCGTCGATGCTGGCATCCCAATCCAGGCGTGCCACGGAAACTTCATTCGCGCAGTGGCGACTCGCTCCCGTCCGCATCGAAACCGAAATTGTCGAGCAGTCGATGTGCACACGACTGTCGCCGCGCGCGCTTTCGGGCCATGCCCCGGTGCAGCGCAAGTTGCGTGACCACGGCATGCGAACGAATTCTCTCGCTTGGCGCGTGCGATGGACTGGCGAGCGTTGCGCACTCATCGGCGAGGGCACCATGGCGACGCTCGGGACCGGCTCCTGGCCGGCGGGAGTGTTGCCTGGCGGCGAAGACGCGCGCCAGGTCGCGCTCATCCGCCAGCAGGGCCGCGAGGAAGCCGACGCAGCGGATTGAGGCGTCGCGCACGCGCGAAACGCGCGTGCCGGCGCGATCGTGTAGCGGCAACTGCAGGACAGTGACGGCCTTGGGATGCGGGCAGGAAGCCCTCCAACTCAGGAATTGCCTCACGTCGTCGTGACGCATCAGATGCGTTATCATCTGACGCATGCGCACCACTTTGGACATTGCGAGCGACGTACTCGAGGCCGCCAAGGAGATCGGTCGGCGGCAGAAGAAGACTGCGGGCGAAGTGATTTCGGAGCTCGCTCGACGCGCGTTGACCCAAGGTGCGCCGAGCAAGGCCGGCGGGGTTCGCGAACCCAGGGCGAGCTACGGATTTGCACCCCTGCCCGCGCGTGGCGTCGTAGTGACGAACGCATTGATCAACCGCCTGCGCGAGGATGCTGGCGACTAGTGCGCGCCCTGCTCGACGTCAACGTGCTCATCGCACTGCTCGACGCTGCGCACACGCAGCACACCCAGGCGCGCGCATGGCTACAGGGCAACATCGTGCAGGGTTGGGCTTCCTGTGCCATTTCCCAGAACGGACTCGTTCGAATCATCAGCCAACCCGCCTATCCGCAGTCGGTGAGCCCGCTTCAGGCTGCCGAACTTCTGCGATCGGCGACTGCGACATCCCATCATGAGTTCTGGCCCGACGACGTCAGCCTGCTTGACGGCAAGCGGTTCGACATGACGCGTTTGCATGGCGCCAGGCAGATCACGGACGCATTCCTGCTGGCGCTCGCCGTCAAGCATCGCGGGCGCTTCGTGACATTCGATACGGCAGTTCCCGTCGACGCAGTGCGAGATGCGGAAAGGCGACATCTGGTGGTGTTGTAGCGTCCACCGCGTGCAAGACCGCTGCTTGTGAACTCCCGCGAGAGTAGTCCGCGGCAGCGGGCAACTGGATCGCGGGCATGCCCGCTTCTACATTTCGACACCCGCGAAGGTGCCAACGTCCGCTCATGCCTTGCGTCAGCGGCGGATATCAACGTCTTTGGTTTCGGGCAGGAACAACGTGCCGATGACCAGCGTCATCGACGCGATCGCGATCGGATACCAGAGACCCTGGTAGATGTTGCCGCTCGCGACCACCATTGCGAACGCGATCGTCGGCAGGAAGCCGCCGAACCAGCCGTTGCCGATGTGGTACGGCAGCGACATCGACGTGTAGCGGATGCGGGTCGGGAACAGTTCGACCAGCCATGCGGCGATGGGTCCGTAGACCATCGTCACGTAGATCACGAGGATCGTCAGCAGGAGCAGGAGCATCGGCTTGTCGATGCGCGCGGCGTCCGCCTGCTCCGGATAGCCGGCGGCGACGAGCCTTGATTTCAATGTCGCGACGAACGCTTCGTTCCGCACCTTGAGCGCTTCCGGCGCGAGTCCGCTCCCCTCGAACGCGGCCGCGACGCTTGCGCCGACTTTGACGGCGGCGAGGGCGCCGCGCGGCGCCGTCTCGTTCGCATAGCTGACGCCGGCTTTTGCGAGCGCCGACTTGGCGATGTCGCAGCTGCTGCTGAAAACCTTCTTGCCGACCGGATCGAACTGGAAATGGCAGGTCGATGGATCGGCGACCACCACCACTGGACTCGTCGCCACCGCGGTCTCCATGGCCGGGTTGCCGTAGTGCGTGAGCGCCTTGAAGATCGGGAAATAGGTGAGCGCCGCCAGCAAGCATCCCGCCATCACGATCGGCTTGCGCCCGACCCTGTCCGACAGCCAGCCGAACAGGATGAAGAATGGCGTACCGATGATGAGCGCACCGGCGACCAGCAGATTCGCCGTCGTCGCGTCGACCTTGAGCGTCTGCGTGAGGAAGAACAGTGCGTAGAACTGGCCCGCGTACCAGACCACCGCCTGGCCCGCGGTCGCGCCGAGCAGCGCCAGCAGCGCGATGCGGCCATTCGCCGACAGGAAACTCTCGGTGAGCGGTGCCTGCGAGGTCTTCCCCTGCGCCTTCATTTCTGCGAATACCGGCGATGCTCTGAGTTGCAGGCGGATCCACACCGACAGGCCGAGCAGCGCGAACGACAGCAGGAACGGGATACGCCAGCCCCATTGCTCGAACGCCTCGGTGCCGAGCAAGTAGCGGCAACCAAGAATCACGAGCAACGACAGGAACAGCCCGAGCGTCGCGGTGGTCTGGATGAAACTCGTGTAGAGCCCGCGCCTGCCCATCGGCGCATGCTCGGCG
>JBKJSW010000285.1:0-4244 GCA_046595765.1 Ahniellaceae bacterium | reverse complement strand
GCCACGAGTAAGGTGGCGCGAAGCGCCGCATGAGGGTTCTAAGAAGCCCCGGACGCGATGCGGCGGGCATCTATTGAACGCCGCGCCGGGATCGAACCCCTCTCCCTCGCCCTTCTGAGAGGAGCGTGTCAACGTTTGGACATGCGCTCGGCCAGCGTCTTTCCAAGGTCGGCGGGAGAACGCACGATGGTGGCGCCAGCCGCTTCCAGCGCCTCGAACTTGGCAGCCGCCGTGCCCTTGCCGCCGGAGATGATCGCGCCGGCGTGGCCCATGCGCTTGCCGACCGGCGCCGAGGCACCGGCAATGAAGGCGACGACAGGCTTGGTGACGTACTCGCTGATGAAGTCCGCGGCTTCCTCCTCGGCGCTGCCGCCGATCTCACCGACCATGATGATGCCCTGCGTCTGCGCATCGTCCTGGAACAACTGCAAGGCATCGATGAAGCTGAGGCCGTGGATCGGATCACCGCCGATGCCGATGCAGGTGCTCTGTCCGAGGCCGGCGTTGGTGGTCTGGAAGACCGCCTCGTAGGTGAGCGTGCCCGACCGCGACACGATGCCGACGCTGCCCGGCTTGTGGATGTGACCGGGCATGATGCCGATCTTGCATTCGCCGGGCGTGATGATGCCGGGGCAGTTCGGACCGATGAGGATTGCATCCGGATAGTGCGCGAGCGCGTGCTTGACCCGCAGCATGCCGAGCACCGGAATGCCCTCGGTGATCGCGACGATCACCCGGATGCCGGCTTCCGCCGCCTCGAGGATCGCGTCGGCCGCGAACGGCGGCGGCACGAAGATCATGCTGGCGTCGGCGCCGGTTTCATCGACGGCATCCTGCACGGTGTTGAAGACCGGCAGGCCCATGTGCTCGCTGCCGCCCTTGCCGGGCGTCACGCCGCCCACGAGCCTGGTGCCGTAATCGAGCGCCTGCTCGGAGTGGAACGTGCCCTGCTGGCCGGTGAAGCCCTGGCAGATGACCTTGGTGGACTTGTTTACGAGGACGCTCATGCGATGTTTTCCAGAAGCGGTTGTGTAGGAGCGCCGCGAGGCGCGATGGTCAGGGTGGGAAGAGCGATCGCGCCTTGCGGCGCTCCTACAGGGATTGGGCGTCAGGCGCGGGCGGCCGCAACGGCCTTGGCCGCGGCGTCGTTGAGGTCGGTCGCGGGCGTGATCTTGAGGCCCGAGTTCGCCAGCAGTTCGCGGCCCTGCTCGACATTGGTGCCTTCGAGCCGGACCACGACCGGTATCTGGAGGCCTACTTCCTTGACCGCCGCGATGATGCCGTCGGCGATGAGGTCGCAGCGCACGATGCCGCCGAAGATGTTGACCAGGATCGCCTCGACCTTGTCGGACGACAGGATGAGCTTGAAGGCTTCGGTGACGCGTTCCTTGGTGGCGCCACCACCGACGTCGAGGAAGTTCGCCGGCTCGCCGCCCGCCAGTTTGATGACGTCCATCGTCGCCATCGCGAGGCCGGCGCCATTCACCATGCAGCCGATGTTGCCATCCATCTGCACATAGTTGAGGTTGTGGTCGGCGGCCTTGGCTTCCGCCGCATCTTCCTGCGTGATGTCGCGCATCGCCGCGATCTCGGGGTGACGGAACAGCGCGTTCTCGTCTGCATTGACCTTGCCGTCGAGCGCCATCACGTCGCCGGTACCGACGATCGCGAGCGGGTTGAGTTCGATCAGCGACAGATCGAGCGCGACGAACATCCGGTACACGCCATCCATGATTTTGACCAGCTGGCCGACCTGCTTGAGCGTCAGCCCCATGTCGAAGCCGAGCTTGCGCGACTGATACGGCATGAGTCCCGCGACCGAGTCGACGATGATCGTGTGGATGTCCTCGGGCGTGTCCCGCGCGACCTGCTCGATGTCGACGCCACCATGCTTCGACGCGATGAAGGTGATCGCCTTGGTCGCACGGTCGACCAGCACCGAGAGGTACAACTCTTTCTTGATCGGCATCGCGGGCGCGATGAGTACTTCGTTAACGGGCAGGCCGCGGCCGGCGGACTGGTAGGTGATCATCTGCGTGCCGAGCATTGCCGCGGCGGCATCGCGTGCGGCCTCCGGCGATTTCACGAGCTTGACGCCGCCTGCCTTGCCGCGTCCGCCGGCGTGGATCTGGGCCTTGACCACCCACTCGTCGCCGCCCAGCGCGCGCGCCGCTTCGAGCGCCTCGTCGGCGGTTCGCGCGACGCGACCTGCCGGCACCGCGATGCCGTATTCGGCGAACAGCTGCTTCGCCTGGTACTCATGGAAATTCATGCTGTGATTCCTGCGAATTCGCCCCGCGCGGAGCGGCGGGGCCTCTTGAGGGCGCGGATGCGGTGTCGACGGTGCCGACGCAGCGCGGCGCGCATTGTCCTTCCCGCACGGCGCGAAGGGAAGCCCGCGAAGCGGGAAGCGCTGGCAGCGGCGCGGCCGCGGCCCGGGCGCGCCTATACTTGAGCGGTCAGGGGGGCCATGGTGTGAACGCTTTTTCCGCGCCGACGCACTACACGCTGCCGCTGCGTATCTCGCAGCTCGCCACGGTCAGCGCGCGCGAAGCAAATTTTTTCAGCCTGTACCGGATCCTGCAGGCAGCCGTGCTGGCTGCCCTGTGCTTCGGGGCCGGCGGCAACGCGTTCATCGCCTTGACGGCGCCCCACCTCGCTCGCATCACGGTAGTCTTCTATCTCGTGCTGGCGCCGCTGTTGTGGCTCGCCGAGCGCAAGTCCACGCGCAACAAGGAAGCGATAGTCCGCGTGGGCCTGCTGGTCGACATCCTCGTCGCCGGCATCATGGTCGCGGTCAGCGAGGGCGCAGACTCCGGCATCGCCACACTGATCGTGATCACCGTGGCCTGCGCGGCGTTGCTGTTCCCGCTGCGCTGGGCATTGTTGTACGCGACATTGGCCGCGCTGGTGGCCGTCATCGCGACACTGTCCTCGCACGGCACGTCCGCCGAGCCCCTGCAGTGGGCCGAGGCCGGCTTTTTCATCGCGACCTACGTCGCCGTCGCGCTGCTGGGACAGATTCTTCGCCAGCAATCCGCAGCAGCACAAAACCTGGTGGAAGAGCAGGAATCGGGCCTGGCGCGAATGGCCGAACTCAACGCCCACGTGATCCGCCGCATGCGCACGGGCGTGCTCGCAGTCGACCGCGACAATCGACTGCTATTGCACAACCAGGCGGCGGTCCAGCTCGTCGGACAGCCGCTGGTCGACGGCAGCGCTCTGTTCGATGCATCCCCGGCGCTCAGCGAAAAGCTGCGCCACTGGCGCGACCAGGGCTCAGGCCAGCCGCCCGCGCTCAGCCTCGTCGCGGACGGTGCGCCGGTGCGGCCGCGGTTCGTGCGGCTCACCAGCGGCGCCGACGACATCACCCTGGCGTTCCTTGATGACACCTCGCTCGTATCGCGGGAAGCGGAATCGTTGACCCTGACCTCGCTCGGCAGGTTGGCGGCTAGCATCGCGCACGAGATCCGCAATCCCCTCGCGTCGATCAGCTACGCCTCGCAGCTGCTCGACGAGTCGGACACCATCGACCTCGCCGACCAGCGGATGGTCGAAATCATCCGGGACCAGTGCCGGCGACTCAACGGCATCGTCGACAACGTCCTGCATCTCGCCCGGCGCGAGCGCTCGCAACCCGAAATGATCGACCTCGGCGTGTGGGTCAGCGATCACTGCCGACGCCATCAGCAAAACCAGCCGCTGGTGGGCGAGGACCAGCTCACCCTGAAGCTGCCGCGCGAGAAGATCCCGGTGCTGGTCGATCCCAGCCAGCTCGACCAGGTGCTGGGCAACCTCCTGCAGAATGCGCTGCGTTACGGGCGCCTGCCCGACGAGCCGGCGCGCATCGTCATCGCGGTCGGTCGCGACGCACGCGGCCTGCCCCAGCTCGACGTGATCGATCGCGGCCCGGGTGTGCCACAGAAGCTCATCGAGCGCGTGTTCGAACCCTTCTTCACGACACACGAGCACGGCACGGGGCTTGGTCTTTACCTGGCCAGACAGTTGTGCGAAGCGAACGATGCGCGGCTCAGCTATTCGCCCGTCGCGGGCGGCGGCGGCGGCTTTCGTATCCAGTTCCCGGAGTCGCACTCGCTCACGGCCGTCACCCGCGACACCGGCGAAATGCCCGCTCTGACGCGCCCCTCGCGGTGAAAGCCGTCGCCGCTTGCTAGGATTCATCCAGCTTCCGGGCAGACAGGGGACTCATGCGACGGCGCGCACTGGTAGTGGACGATGAGCCG
>JBKJSW010000154.1:0-2782 GCA_046595765.1 Ahniellaceae bacterium | reverse complement strand
GTGGAAGCGCGCGCCACGGGCACGCGCGACGGCCGCGTGCTCGACCTGTTCCGCCTGCTGCCGCGCGCCGAGATCGTCCATGACGCGGACCAGTCGACGGCATTGATGCTGCAGGTGCTGCGCGAGGCGCTTTCGCTCGAATCCCTGGACGTGCGACCGGCGCAGCGGCGCCTATCGCGCCAGCAACGGCATTTTCGCGTGCCGCTGCTGGCCGAATTCCGCGATCTGGAAGCGCCGCCGCGCACCCAACTCTCGCTGGTGTGCGCGGATCGACCCGGGCTGCTCGCCAGGATCGCGTCGAGCTTTCGGGAATGCGGGCTGCGCGTGCACGATGCGCGCATCGCCACGTTCGGCGAGCGCGCCGAGGATTTCTTCGAGCTGACCGACAGCCGTGGACACGTGCTTGATTCCGAGCAGCGCGAGCAGCTGCTCGCTACGCTACGCCACCGACTCGACGACGGCGACGAATGACTTCGCAAGCGCAGAATGCAGCAACGAGCCCTGCCGACCTCGAAGCGGTCATCGCCGAAGCATTCGCTTTGCGCACGGAGCTTGTGCTCGACGACTTGCGTGGACGTGCCGGGGCCGCAGTCGAGACGGCGATTGGCATGCTGGAAGCGGGTACCGCGCGCGTAGCGGAGCCGGACGGCGAGGGCGGCTGGCGCGTCAATCAATGGCTCAAGCAGGCCGTGCTCCTGTATTTCCGACTCAACGACAACCGCGTCATGGATGGTGCGCCGGCGCCATGGTTCGACAAGGTGCCGCTGCGGTTCGAGGGCTTCGACGCGGCGGCGTTTCGCGAACTGGGCGCGCGCGCAGTGCCGGGCGCGTGGGTGCGCCGCGGCGCGCATGTCGGCCGCGACGTGGTGCTGATGCCAAGCTTCGTCAACATCGGCGCATTCGTCGGCGCGGGCACCATGGTCGACACGTGGGCGACGGTCGGCTCCTGCGCGCAGATCGGCGCGCGCGTACACATCTCGGGGGGCGCCGGCATCGGCGGCGTGCTCGAGCCGCTGCAGGCGAGTCCGACCATCATCGAGGACGACTGCTTCATTGGCGCGCGTTCCGAGGTCGTCGAAGGCGTCGTGGTCGAGCGCGGCAGCGTCATCGGCATGGGCGTGTTCCTGGGCCAGTCGACGCGCATCTATGACCGTGCCAGCGGCAAGGTCTCGTACGGGCGCGTGCCCGCGGGGAGCGTCGTCGTCGCGGGCTCGCTGCCGGCCGGCGACGGCTCGCACAGTCTGTACTGTGCGGTGATCGTCAAGCAGGTGGACGAGCGGACGCGCTCCAAGACGTCGATCAACGAACTGCTGCGCGCGGGTGAATGAAGCGCTCGTCGGACGCTTCGCGGTGACCGGTTCCGCCGTTGTCCGGCTGTATGGACTCGCGCAGTGCAATACCTGCCGCAAGGCCCGCAACTGGCTCGATCGCTTCGGCGTCGCGCACGAATTCATCGACTATCGCGCGCATCCCATCGACGGCGAGCTGCTGAAATCCTGGGCGGCAGTATCGGGCTGGGACGCGATGATCAATCGCGCCAGCACTACCTGGCGCGCGCTTTCCCCCGCGCGCAAGCAGGCCGCAGGCGATGCCGAATGGGTGCTGCTGCTGCGCGACCATCCGGCGCTGCTCAAACGCCCCGTGGTCGTTGTCGGCGGCGGCGCGCCCACGTTCGGATTCTCCGACAATGCGTTCAAACGACGGTTCGCAGCGTGATGGCGACTCCGCGCGCCCCGGCCGATGCTCCGTGCGCCGTGCTGGATCTCTGCAGCGAGCTGTGTCGCCGCGCATCAGTCACGCCGCAGGACCTCGGCTGCCAGGACGTCGTGGGTGCGCGTCTCGTCGCGGCCGGGTTCGCGATCGAGAACCTGCCTTTCGGCGCGGTCAGCAACCTGTGGGCGACGCACGGCAGTGGTGCGCCGGTGACCGTGCTGCTGGGTCATACGGACGTGGTGCCGCCGGGCGACGATGTGGCATGGACCTCACCGCCGTTCGCTCCGGTTGTTCGCGAGGGCGCGCTGTTCGCACGCGGCGCGGCTGACATGAAAGGTGCGGTTGCGGCGATGACCCTTGCGCTCGAAGCGTTCGTTGCCGCGCATCCCGATCATCGCGGCACGCTCGCGCTGCTGCTCACCAGCGACGAGGAAGGCGTCGCGCATGACGGCGTCCGGCGCGTGGTCGAGGCGTTCGGCGCGCGGGGCCAGGGTATCGACTATTGCGTGGTGGGAGAACCTTCATCCGACCGCGTACTCGGCGACACGATCCGCATTGGCCGGCGCGGTTCGCTGCATGCGCGCGTCACGGTACGCGGCGTACAAGGCCACGTTGCCTATCCGGACAAGGCGCTCAATCCGATCCACGCCGCCGCGCCCGCGATCGCGGAATTGGCCACGCACGCCTGGGACGCGGGCAACGACGCGTTTCCGCCGACCACGTTCCAGATCTCGAACCTCCACGCGGGCAGCGGCGTTACCAACGTCATTCCGGGCGAACTGGTACTCGACTGCAATTTCCGTTTCGGCACGGCGTCGCGCGCAGAGGACCTGCAGCGGGTGCTGGAATCCGTGCTCGCGCGCCACGGCCTCGAGTACGCCATCACGTGGGATCTGTCGGGCGCACCGTTCCACACGGCGCCGGGCCGCCTGCGCGAAGCCGTGGTTGCGGCGTGCCTCGACGTCTGCGGCATCGAGCCACGTGCGGACACGGGCGGTGGCACCTCGGATGGCCGCTTCATCGCGCCGATGGGCGCCGAAGTGGTAGAACTCGGCCCCTGCAATGCCAG
>JBKJSW010000129.1:0-3374 GCA_046595765.1 Ahniellaceae bacterium | reverse complement strand
GAAAGTCAGCACGTCGGCTGCGCGTGCCACCGTCATCCCGCGCACCAGGTCCGCGACGAGGCGGGCCTTCTGCGGCGAAATGCGCGCGGTGCGCAAAATGGCTTTGGCTTCCATGGTGTCCTCTTACTTCTTCTTGGGCTTGGCTTTCGAAGCTTCGGCCGTTTTCTTGTCGCCGGCGTGGCTGCGGAAGGTGCGAGTCATCGCGAACTCGCCCAGCTTGTGACCGACCATGTTCTCGTTGACCAGGACCGGCACGTGCTGCTTGCCGTTATGGATCGCGAGCGTCAGGCCGACCATGTCGGGCAGGATCATGGAACGACGCGACCAGGTCTTGATCGGGCGCTTGTTGTTGCTCGCGGCGGCGGCCTCCACCTTTTGCAGCAGGTGCAGATCGACGAACGGGCCTTTCTTCAGTGAACGCGGCATGGTTTTTCCTTAGCCCCGGCGATCGCGAACGATGAACTGCTGCGTGCGCCTGTTGTTTCGAGTCTTGTAGCCCTTGGTCGGCGTGCCCCACGGACTGACCGGGTGACGGCCGCCTGACGTCTTGCCTTCGCCACCACCGTGCGGATGGTCGACCGGATTCATGGCGACGCCGCGGACGGTCGGACGAATGCCGAGCCAGCGCTTGGCGCCTGCCTTGCCCAGCTTGCGCAGGTTGTGCTCACCGTTGCCGACTTCGCCAATGGTGGCGAAGCACTCGACCGGCACCTTGCGCATTTCGCCGGAGCGAAGGCGCAAGGTCGCATAACCCTGCTCGCGCGCAACCAGCTGCGCTCCGGCACCGGCGCTACGCGCCATCTGCGCGCCCTTGCCGGGCTTGAGCTCGATGCAGTGGACCGTCGTGCCGACCGGAACGCTGCGCAGCGGCATCGCGTTGCCGCTCTTGATGGGCGAATTCGCGCCGGCAATGAGCTGATCGCCCGCCTTCACGCCCTTGGGCGCGATGATGTAGCGACGCTCACCGTCCGCGTACAGCAGCAGCGCAAGATGCGCCGTGCGGTTGGGATCATATTCGATGCGCTCGACGCGGCAGGCGATGCCTTCCTTGTCGCGCTTGAAATCGACGATGCGGTAATGCTGCTTGTGGCCACCACCCTGGTGACGCGAGGTAATGCGCCCGTAATGGTTGCGTCCACCCGTCTTGTGCTGGCTTTCGACCAGCGGCGCGTACGGTGCGCCCTTGTGCAGATCGGGCGTAGTCACCCGCACCGCTGAGCGGCGACCGGGAGACGTCGGCTTGAATTTCATCAGTGCCATGGTTGCTTGCCTCAGGCCTTCGTCGTCATGTCAATGGTCTGTCCGGCGCCCAGGCGAACGTACGCCTTGCGCCAGGTGCCGCGACGACCGCCGCGACCCTTGAAAGCCTTGACCTTGCCTTTCACATTGAGGACGGAGACCGACTCGACCTTCACGTCGAACATCTGTTCCACCGCCGCCTTAACTTCGGCTTTGGTCGCCTTGGAGGCGACCTCGAAGACGTACTGGTTGGCTTCCTGCATGCGCGCCGATTTCTCGGAGACATGCGGCGCCCGCAGTACGGTCATCAACTGTTCCTGGTTCATGCCAGCCACTCCTGCACTTTCTTGACCGAATCGACGGTCATCAGCACGTGGTCGTAGCCGATCAGCGACACCGGATCCATCGCCGCCACGTCCACCACCATGATCCCTGGGAGGTTGCGCGCTGCCAGGAAGAGGTTGTCGCTGCCCGCCTCGGTGACGATGAGGGTGCGACCGTAGGCCATGTCCTTCATCTTGACGACGAGATCGCGCGTCTTCGGAGCGTCGAGGTCGAACGAGTCGTACACCTTGAGCCGGTCCTGGCGCACCAGCTCCGAGAGGATCGAGGCGATCGCGCCGCGATACATTTTTTTGTTGACCTTTTCCACGAAGCTGCGCGGCTTGGCGGCGAACGTCACGCCACCACCCACGAAGATCGGCGCACGATAGTCGCCGTGGCGCGCACCGCCGCCCTTCTGCTTCTTGAACTTCTTGGTGGTGCCGCGGACTTCGCTGCGCGTCTTCTGCGCCTTGGTGCCCGAGCGACCCGCGTTGCGGTACGCCACGACGACCTGGTGCACGAGATCCTCGCGGAACTCGCGACCGAACACTTCGTCGGCGACGTCGAGCGGCTTGTTGGTGTCGATGATATCGAGTTGCATGTCTTCTTCCTCAGCCCTTCGCGGCCGGACGAATCACGACGTCGCCGCCATTCGCACCCGGCACCGCGCCGCGCACCGCGATCAGATGCCGTTCGGCATCGATCTTCACTACGCGCAGGTTCTGCGCGGTGCGGTTCACGTCGCCCATATGGCCGGACATCTTCTTGCCCGGGAACACTCGGCCTGGCGTCTGACGCTGGCCGATGGAGCCCGGCGAGCGGTGCGACAGCGAGTTGCCGTGCGTCGCGTCGCCCATCTTGAAGTTCCAGCGCTTGATGGTGCCCTGGAAGCCCTTGCCCTTGGTCACGCCCGCGACGTCGACGATCTGGCCCTCGGTGAAAATGTCCACCTTGAGCTCGGCGCCCAGACTGTAGTCGCCGATCTTGTCATCCTCGACGCGGAACTCCCACAAGCCGCGCCCGCCCTCAACATTGGCCTTGGCGTAATGACCCGCCGCAGGCTTGTTGATCAAGGCAGCACGCTTCTTGCCGGCGGTCACCTGGATCGCCGTGTACCCGTCGGTGTCACGCGTCTTCACCTGCGTGATGCGATTCGGCGACGCCTCGATGAGCGTCACCGGAACCGATTCACCGGTTTCAGTGAACACCCGCGTCATGCCGCATTTGCGGCCTACCAGCCCGATTCTCATGATCGTGCGCCTCTCAATACAGTTTGATCTGGACATCAACGCCAGCGGCGAGGTCCAGTTTCATCAGCGCGTCGACGGTTTTGTCGTTCGGGTCGACAATGTCGAGCACGCGCTTGTGGGTTCGGGTTTCATACTGGTCGCGCGCATCTTTGTCGGCATGCGGCGAAACCAGCACCGTGTAACGCTCGATCTTGGTGGGCAACGGAATGGGGCCGCGCACCTGCGCGCCAGTCCGCTTCGCGGTCTCGACGATCTCGCTGGCCGAGCGATCGATCAGACGATGATCGTACGCCTTCAGCCGAATCCGGATTCTCTGGTCCGCCATCGCGGTGATTCCTTAGAAAAGAGCAATAGTTCGCGCGGAGTTTCCGCCGCGCCGCACATCGTGTTCCGCTTAAGCCTCCGGGATAGCGGGCCTCGCTTCCCCGGATTCCGCGGCGGCGCTACTTGATGATCTTGGCCACCACGCCCGCGCCGACGGTACGACCGCCCTCGCGAATGGCGAACCTGAGACCTTCTTCCATCGCGATCGGTGCAATCAGCGTCACCACCATCTGCACG
>JBKJSW010000042.1:0-7635 GCA_046595765.1 Ahniellaceae bacterium | reverse complement strand
CCGCAATGGAGCCCATCCAGCGCTGCACGCCGTCCGCCGGCGCGAAGGTGCTGTCCTGGTAAAGCACCGGCGTCGCGCTGCCGAGGTTGCGTAGCTCCCACCAGCGGATGCCGGCGTAGGCCGGCGTGGCTTCGACGGACTGGTTGGTGACGATCGACTCGTAACTTCCGTAATTTCGGTAGGCGGCACGATTCGTCGGGCGCTGCCGATACGACAGGATGTCCACGGCGCCCAACGGTGAGGGCTGCGGAATGCAACTGCGTCCCGTGCAGGGGTAGATCGTGTCGTACGGCGCGATGGGGACCGGCGGCGCCAGCACAAAAGTCGACGCGGGAGGATTGGCGAAATTGATGTTGAATTTCCACACGAACAGCGCGTCGAAGGTTGCCCCGTACGGGCCGCCGTCGTCCATCGATCCGACGAAATACCCCGGACTGCCGGCAGGAGGCGGCGTGTTTCCATCCAGGTCGGCCGGCAACAAACCGTCGCCAAGAAAGCGCGCAGTTTGCGCGGTCATCTCGTTGGCGAAGGAGATGATGGTCGGCGTCGGATTGCCGGCGAGCATCTGCGCGCGATCGATCGCGTACGCTCCGATCACGTTATTGCTGACTTCCCGCGTGGACATGAGGTAGGCGTTGGGCCACACCCCGAACTTCGGATAGTCGGGGAATACCGCCGTCTGGAATGCGTAGCGGAAATAGGTGCCGAGCGGGTCGGGTGATGTCGAGATGGCGACGCACAGGAAAAATCCGGGTCCGGTACCGTCGGAAAACTGGGTGAGCAGCCAACGGTCGGCGAGTTGGTCGTACAGCACGATGGGATCGCCCGCATTCTCCACTTCGCAGGGGCCGGTGAAGCCGACGAACAATGTGTTGATCGCGGCCGGGCCGAATTGCGAGGTGCCAGTCTTGTTGAAGATCTGGAATGTCGCGTTCGACATGCGCACGTAGTGCGTCGCGCTCACGTCGCCGACGGGATCAGGCGGGTTGGCGGTGCCGGTGCCCACGTTGAAGTTCTGGCCGGGCGCGGGAATGTCGAGCGGCGGTCCTATCCAGTCCTGCACGCTTTGGTCCCGATCCTGCTCGCCGTAGGTGAGCTTGCCTGGTGGATCCGGATCGACCATCAAAGATCCGAAAAATCCCGAGCCTCCCTCGGCATCCTTCGACGGCACAATGGGAATCGAGCGCAGCGGGGGCGAGACATCGAATTGCGCTGCAGTCGTCGCGTAGCGAAACGTGCCTCGCAACTCGGGTTGCGGTTGGTCCGCTGCGAACAAAAGAGGGGACGCGAGCGCCAGTGCGCCGAGGACCGCCACACGAATCGAAATCATGGAAGATGAGCCCCTGTTTGCTGATGCGTGGTCGCGTCGAAGGCCACCCCGTGCAACCGGTTCGCAGTGAGGTGCCGACGGACGCCGGTTCGGAGGCGTACCCGGAAGCATTCAGCTGGAACCGCGGGCGTCCGACACCGAGTTCCCACATCGTACCCACGATAGGGCTCCCGCTCCAGCGCCAGCGAAATCTTGCGCCGGGTCCGCATGACCGACCTGGCGCCTCCGCATCACACTTTGCGGCTCACCACGGATCGGGCGCGAACGTCGCGGGGAAGGCGCGCGGCGAGCGCTCGAAGTAGGGCGTCGGCGGCGTCGGCCAGATGCCGCGCGCCACCAGGCTCTCGTGCCGGTCGTAGAACACCCGCACGATTTCATCGGCGCGATTGCTGGCGCGCTGGAACTGGGTGGTACTCGCGGGATCGTAACGGCGTTCGCCGTGCCCGGTGCCGAGCGGTGCGGCTGCGGCCACCGAGCCAGCCTGCGATTCCTGGGCAGCCATCGGCGCCTGCCGGCGATCGGCACGCGCACCCTTCGACGCGGCGGAGTTCTCGCGCTTGAAAGCACCGGCGTCCGCGCCGTAATCGCGATCGTAGGCGACCGGCGGCGAGGCGGGCGGAGGTGGCGGCACTTCACGGAATACCGCGGCGCCGATCACGCCCACATCGAACGGACGCCCGGTACGCGCGGCATAGCTGTCGGGCAACTCGGTGAAATAGAACTCGGCCGTCTCTTCGAGGCTCTTGCGCCAGCCGCGGATGTCGACCTGCTGCCATGGCGCCAGCACGTAGCCCTGCTGCGAGGGACTTGCGGTCTGACCGCTGACCACGTTGACGCCATCCACGGACAGGACCACCAGCACGCGCTCTCCGCTGCGGTTGGCGACACGCAGGGTGTAGCGCGCGCCAGGCTCACCCGCGACGTAGGTGTCGCCGCGGAACAGGGTCTGCGCGAACGCGTTGCCGCCCGGATCGACGACAGAGAGATCGACGAGATTGCCAGCATGGATCGGAGCGGCGGCAACCAGCAGTGCGGCTAGGGCGGAACTCAAGCGGGACAGCATGACGGTTCTCCGTGGTGGGTATGCGCTCAATACGCAGATGCTCCGCGTGCGGGGTTAGCAGGGCAGCGTCCGAGGCGGCGACGTCCGCCGAAACCGGCGTGACGCCTTGCCGCTGCAGCAGCCGGGTGTGAAGATGCAGAGGAGGTGCGCGCGTGCGAGGACCGTGCAATTCACCGTCCGTCAGCTGTCGCGGTCTCATCACGAGGAGCTTCGGTGGTGCCGCAGTTCAATGAAATGAAAGCCGACTTGCCATTGCTCGAAGCCAATGACCCGGCGTTGCTGATCGCCGTGCAACGGTGACCGCTGCGGCCATCGCGCCTCGCCCGCACACGGGCCGGGCCCAGCGGACGCTGCGAGCCATTGCGACGATCGTCTTGGTGCTGGCGGCCAGTCCGATCGCCATGGCGCTGGAAGTTGCCGCTGGCCGCGACGCATACATGTTGACGCCCGAGCTCGAGATGCTCTGCGACGAAGCGCGCGCACTTGACATTGGAGCCGCTGCCGCCGCAGCGCGCGCCGGACGATTCGCGCCCCTGCCGCGTACCGGTTCTGCGCTTGGTTACCGCCGTGGGCAATGCTGGTTCCACGCGCGCGTGCGCAACCGCGACCACGCCCAGGCGGCATGGGTGTTGACGGTGCCGCAGGCGCGCCTCGATCGCATCGACGCGTACGTGCTTGGCGAGTCCGGCACCGTGTTGTCGCGTGCCTCGCTGGGCGACCACGTGCCGTTCGCGTGGCGGTCGCTGCGGCTGCGCTATCCGAACATCGCGCTGGAGTTGCCGCAAGGCGCCGTGCGCGACCTGTTATTCGCAGTCGAGACCACGAGCTCGATGCAATTCCCCCTCGAGCTGCGGACGCCCGCTGCACTCATCGAGCACGTCGACGATGCGCAACTGCTCATGGGCATCTACTACGGCATCCTGCTCGGACTTTCGCTCTACAACCTCGTCATCTGGCTGTCGACGCGCGAGCGCACCTACCTCGGCTACGTCGTCTACGTTTTCTGCTTCGGACTGCTGATGTTCTGCCTCAACGGCTACGCGTTCGAATACCTGTGGCCCGCATGGCCGCGCTGGGCGAACGACTGCGTGCCGTTGCTGGTATGCCTCACGCTCGCGGCGGCGACATGGTTCTCCCGGCTGTTCCTCGACTGGGCGCGCTACCTGCCGCGCATGGACCAGATTGCGCGCTGGTTCGCCCGCGCGATGGTCGCGTTCGGTATCGTCACGCTCGCGCTGGACAGCCGCCCGGTACTGCAGTTCCTGAGCGTGCTCGTGCTCGTCCACGCGCCCGTCAACCTCACCTGCGCAGCGTATTGCTTGCGTCGCGGGCACCGGCCTGCGTTTTTCTTCCTGGCGTCCTGGGGATTCCTGATCTTCGGCACCGTGCTCCTGGCGCTGTCCACGATGGGCTGGGTCGCGTCGACCCCTTTGACCGAACACGGCATGCAGATCGGCTCCGCGGCGGAGATGCTGTTGCTTTCGTTCGCGTTGGCCTACCGCCTCAATCTGCTGCGCGAGGAGAACGTAGCGCTGGAACTCGCGTCGCGCTTCAACCTGGAACTGCGTGTCGAGGAACGTACGGCGGCGCTGAATGACGCGCTCACCGAGCTGACGCATGCGCACCACCTGCTCAACGAACACAGTCGGCGCGACGGCCTCACGCGCGCCTATAACCGGCGGCACCTCGACGAACTGATTGAAGCCGCCTGGCGTGAGTTTCGGGACGCAGGGCGCCCACTCGCCCTGCTGATGATCGATCTCGACCATTTCAAGCGCGTCAATGACACGCTCGGGCATGCGGCTGGCGACGACTGCCTGGTGGAAGTAGGCGGTCTCCTCGCGTCGATCGTCGACAGCAGCGACGCGGACGTCGGTCGCTATGGCGGCGAGGAATTCGTGGTGCTGCTGCGCGACGCCGATCCCGGATCGACGAGTGCTATGGCCGAGCGCATCCGCGCCAGCGTGGCGGCGCTGGAGGTGCCGGGACCGGGCGGCCCGATCGCGCTCACCGTCAGCCTCGGCCACGCGCTGGCGCGCGCGGGCGACGAACATTGGGATCGCACGCTCGAGCGCGCTGACGCCGCGCTGTATGCCGCCAAGCAGCAGGGCCGCAACCGCGCAGCGGCGGGCTGAGGTCGCCAGCGGAGCAGGCTCCGCTCTACAAGGGCGCGTTTCGCCGCACACAAGCAACAGGCGAGGCTTTTGTAGAGCCGAGCTTGCTCGGCTGCCACCCGTCGATTGCTGTGGCGGGCTCCCGGGCAACTACGCGGCCGGCACCGTTCGCAGCCGCACTACAATTCCGCCATGACCACGATCACCGACACGATCCGCGCATGACGACCCGTCAACGGGTGCTGACCGGCATCACCACCAGCGGCTCGCCGCACCTCGGCAACTACGTGGGTGCCATCCGGCCCGCGATCGAGGCCAGCCTGCGCGACGACGTCGAGTCTTTCTACTTCCTCGCCGACTACCACGCGCTGGTGAAGTGCCAGGATCCGGCACGCGTGCAGCGTTCGACTATGGAAATCGCGGCCACCTGGCTCGCGCTCGGGCTCGACCCCGATCGCGTGTTTTTCTATCGCCAGTCCGACATCCCCGAGATTCCCGAACTCACGTGGCTGCTGTCCTGCGTGGCAGCGAAGGGACTGCTCAATCGCGCGCACGCCTACAAGGCCAGCGTCGATGCGAATCTTGCCAACGATGCGGATGCCGACGCCGGCATCAGCATGGGCCTCTTCTCGTACCCGGTGCTGATGGCCGCGGACATCCTGCTGTTCAACGCGCATCGCGTGCCGGTCGGCCGCGACCAGGTGCAACACATCGAGATGGCGCGCGATTTCGCGCAACGCTTCAACCACGTGTACGCCGCGCACTTCGAGCGTGGAATGCCGCCGTTCGTGCTGCCGGATGCGCAGGTGGACGATGCCGTGGCCGTATTGCCGGGCCTCGATGGCCGCAAGATGTCAAAGAGCTACGACAACACGATTCCGCTCTGGCTCGAGCCCCCGGCACTGCGCAAGGCCCTGCTCGGGATCATCACCGACTCGCGCGCGCCGGGCGAACCCAAGGATCCCGGAAAGTCGAACGTGTTTGCGTTGTACCAGGCGTTCGCGAGTGCTTCAGAAGCGGACTCGATGCGCGCGGCATTCGCCGACGGCATCGCCTGGGGCGACGCCAAGCAGCAACTATTCGAGCGCATTGACCGTGAGCTCGCGCCCGCGCGCGAACGCTACCTGGTGCTGATGCAACGCCCCGCCGACATCGAAGCGATTCTGCAGGCGGGTGCGGTCAAGGCGCGCGCCCGTGCCACGCCTTTCCTGCGCCAGCTCCGCGCCGCGGTAGGCCTGCGACCGCTGGCGGAGCCGCAAAACCGCGTGGCGTGCGCGCAGGACGACCGCGTGGCGCAACGCACTCCCGAGTTCAAGACCTGGCGCGAGTCCGACGGCCAGTTCCACTTCAGGCTACTCGACGGCGGCGGCGCGACGCTGATGACCAGCATTGCGTTCGCGTCCGCGCGAGGTGCCGGCGAACGCATCGCGGAGATCCGGGCGCGCCCGTCGGCGTTGCTGGCCGATGGTGCGTCGCTGCTGGTCGACGGTGTGGTCGTCGGCAAGCGTGCTGGCGATGCGGACATCGAACGGATCCTGCGCACGCTGCAGAAAATGTCCGAGGCTTGAGCCGGCCGCGCCGCCCCGCGCTCAGGGCGTTGCGAGCGCGGCGAGCTGCGCGGTTTGCGGATCGAAAGCGCGGGCAGCCTGCAAGGCAGCGACGGCGTTGGCGTGTGCGCGCCGGGCGGCCGGGCTTTGCGGCGACAGTCGCAGCGCGGCGGCGGTCGACCACGCGCGTGCCGCCAGCGTAGGCCATGAGGCTGCGCCAACCTGCTCCTTGAAACCCTGCCGGGCAAACTCGGCCGCGGCGGCGCAGGCCCGTGCGTCGCCGTTCGCCCACGCGATGCGCGCGCGCACCAGTTCGATATCGGGCGAATGCGCGCCACCGATGCCGCGATCGACGAACTGCTGGCCGGCCTGCTCGATCAAGTCACTCGCACCCTTGACGTCGCCGTCCGCCAGCGCAGCTTCGGCGCGCAGCCGCAACAGCGCGATCAATTCGTAATGCGGTGCGGTGTAGTTCTGCTGCGCCAGCGGCCAGGCACCTTCCAGCATCCGTCGCGCCTCGCCAGGCCGGCCCGCAAGCAGCTGCGTCTCGGCACGCAGTCCGATCAATCGCAGTTCATTGCGCGCGTCCGGCTCGAGCTTCGCGCGCTCCTCGGCGAGCAGCCGGTCGAGCGTGCTCGCCGCCACGCTGACGTCCCCGCGCGACAGCGCCAGTTGGGCGCCGCGCATTTCGACTTCGATGCGACGCTGGTAGTCGGGCCCGCTCGCCTTGCGCCACACGCGATCTGCGGCCTCGAGCGATGCCGCTGCTGTCGCGTTGTCCGTAAGGCTGAGGGCGTTGATGGCCTCGTTCAGATGCACGGTCGCCAGCATGCTCGGGTCCGCTTCCGGCTGGCCGTCGAACACGTGGCGCGCACGCGCATACCATACCGGGGCCTCGCGATAACGCTGCTGCTGGCGCAGGATGCCAGCGATGGTGTTCGCGATGTAGGCGTTGAGCGGATGTTTGGCCGGCAGCACGCGCTGGGAGATCGCGAAGTTCTCGCGCGCGATGACCTCCGCCTCCGCAAGCTGGTCGAGGTTGCGCAGGGCGATGGCGAGGTTGTGGCGCGGCTTGAGCACCGAGGCGTGGCCCGGGCCATGCCGGCGTTCGTTGTCGGTGATCACCTGCCGCAGGATGCGTGCGGCGCCGCGATAGTCGCCGCTGTCGGAAAGGGCGAGCGCGTAGTCGTTCAGCGCGATGCGCACGCGCGTCTCGTGCTCCCCCTTGCGCGCGAGTCGGGCTTCCGCGACCACGCGGCGCAGCTCGAGCCCGGGCTTTTTCGAGTCGCCCTGATCGAACAGTCGCGCGCGTGCGAGGTCGAGATCCTCGGCGCGCGAGTCGATGTCCTGCGCGGCATCGCCGAAATAGTTGCGCAGGGTCGGGGTCGCCCTGAGCCAGCTACGCCAGCCGCGCTGGTCGGCACGGATGCGATCGCGCAGCAATAGCGCTTCTTTGGTCCAGCGCGTGCCGTTCGGCACATCGTCCCTTTGCGACGCCATGTCGACGAGATCGACCAGCACGTCGAAACGCGGGCGCAGCGTGTCGCCCTCGGGTGGCAGCCGGACCAGCGCCGCTTCCAG
>JBKJSW010000009.1:0-5384 GCA_046595765.1 Ahniellaceae bacterium | reverse complement strand
GTTGAACTGACGCAGCCAGCCACTGCCGGCGGCAGCCTCGCCGGCATCCAGATCCGCTGGACCGTGATCGAAGGCGGTGGCGTCGTCGCCACTGCTACCGCGACTACGGACGCCGCCGGTCGTGCGAGCAATACGTTGACCCTTGGTCCGCAGCCGGGCACCAACCGGGTGCGTGTCGATACGGACGGCGGAGGCACGGTGACGTTCGTCGCCACGGCCACCACTGCCGTGCCACCGACCTCGTCGGTTCGATTGGAGATCGTTTCCGGCAACAACCAGAATATCGCCACCAATTCCGATTCAGCGCCGCTGGTAGTAAGAGTGCTCGATTCAGCCACGGGTGCACCGCGCAGCAACGTCTGCGTGGCGTTCACGGCGGTCACGCCAGGCGTCACGTTGTCACTGGCGCAGGTCGGAAGCGACGTCAACGGCCTCGCGCGTGTCACCGCACGCCTTGCCGATGTGGGCCCCGCGGTCGTCTCGGCAAGCATCTGCAACAGCGCAGTTGGTCAGGTGAACTTCGCCATCAACGGAGCGATCGGGAACACGCTGGGACTCGATCCGGACGATCGTGCATTCGGCATTGCGCAGGCACTCGACGGTGCCTGTCCGGCGTTGCGCGCACTGCGCTCCAGCGGCACCACGTTGAGCGCGGGCCAGGCCGACCTGCTGGCGCGTTGCGACGACCTCGAGTTCAATGCCGGGTCCGATCCGGACGGGACCATCGACGCCCTCGAGGAAATCCTGAGCGACGAGGCGGAAGCGCAGAATACGGCGGCGCTGACCATCGCGGCCGCGCAGTTCGACAATCTCAAGGCGCGCATCGCGGCATTGCGCAGCGGTACCAACGGCGCGAGCTTTGGCGGACTGGCGTTGCAGGGAGGCAACGGCGCCGTCCCGCTGTCCTTCGCATCGAGTGCGCTCAATGCAACCGAGGGGCAGCCGGTGCCGACCGAGGCAGGCATCGACTTCGATCGTTGGGGCTTCTTCGCCACCGGCACAATCGGCGAAGGCGATCGCGATCCAGGTGGCGGCAGCTCCGGTTTCGATTTCGAGACCCGCGGCCTTACGGCCGGTGTCGATTACCGCTACAGCGATGCGCTCATCTTCGGCGCGGCGCTCGGTTACGCGAGCAACGACGTCGACATCGGCGGCGCTGCGGGCGAACTCGAAACCACTGGCTGGAGCATTTCCGGGTACACGACGTTCTACAAGGGCGACTCGTGGTATGCGGATGGCGTGTTGACCTATGGCAGCAACCAGTACGACATCACCCGCAACGTCGCCTTCACGCTGGCAACTCCCACTGGCACGGTCACGACCGTCGACCAGGTCAACACCGCGTCTCCGGACGGCACGCAGTTCAGCGCGGCGTTCACGGCCGGCCGTGATTTCCAGCGCGGAGCCTGGGGCTTCGGTCCCTTCCTGCGCTGGCAATACACGAAGGTCGACTTCGACAGCTACTCCGAGTCGGCGTCGAACCCGGGTGCCCCCGGTCAGGGCCTGGTCATCGCAGTGGACGAACGCGAGGTCAAGTCGATGCAGGGCGTGTTCGGCGGCAAGGCGACCTACACGCTGAGCACTGCCTGGGGCATCCTGATCCCGCACTTCCAGTTCGAATACGTCCGTGAATTCAAGGACGATCCGGATGCCCTCGTCTCGCGACTGGTGTTCGACCCGACGGGCACCGCGATCGCGGTGGAGGGTGCGGACGTCGACCAGAGCTTCATGAATCTGGGACTGGGCGCTTCCGCGGTGTTCGCGAACGGACGCTCCGCCTTCATCTATTATGAGAAGTTGCTCGGACAGGAAGGTACGAGCAAGGACAGCATCGCCATCGGTATCCGCATCGAATTCTGAGGAGTCGTTCCTTGAGCCTGCTGGGGGGTGGTTTGGGGAGGTCCGCGCACGCGGGCGGCGGCAGTACGCCGCCGAGTGCGACGGGCTTCGCAACGGTTGATCGGCGCGGTACTCTGCGCCGATGACGATGATCGAGTTCGGTCACTACAGTCACGTTGGCTTGCGTCGTGAGCACAACGAGGACACGTACCACGCTGACGCGGAAGCCGGCCTGTGGCTGGTCGCGGACGGCATGGGCGGCCACGAAAACGGCGAGATCGCCAGTGCGCTTGCGCGCGACGTGATCGTGCGCGAAGTAGGCGCCGGCGCCAGCCTGTCGGACGCCATTCGCCTGGCGGACGAGGAGATCATCCGGCACTCACGCAAGCGCGCGCAGGCGTTGCCCATGGGCACCACCATCGCGGCGCTGCGCATGCATGGCGACGACTACGAAGTGGGCTGGGTTGGCGACAGTCGCGCCTACCTGTGGAACGGAAGCTTCAAGCAGATCTCGCAGGATCATTCCTACGTCCGGGAATTGGTCGAACAAGGGGCGATAAGCGCCGAGCAGGCACGCACGCACCCGCACCGGAACGTGGTGACGCAGGCTCTTGGCGTCACCGACCCTGCGTCGCTGCGGGTCGAAACCATTTCCGGAAAGCTCGAGTCGGGTTGGCAAATCCTGTTGTGCAGCGATGGCCTGACCGAAGAAGTGGGCGACCAGGAAATCGCCGAGGTTCTAGCGCGCAAGGATTACTCTGCGCAGGAAGCGGTCGACCACCTGATCGTCGCCGCGCTTGATGGCGGCGGTTCCGATAACGTCACGGTCATCCTGTTGCGGCGAAAGTAGCGTCGCGACCGTTCGACGATCGCCGAGCCCTGCCCGGCACGCCGCACACCTTGCGGCCAGCCACCCCGCCGCTGCTCACTCGCACCCGCCAGCGAAGCCGGGAGGGTCGCTCAATAACCCTCGCGTGGCATCAGTAGCCGGCGGCACGGTTGGAATCCTCGAGCAGCTGCTTGAGGCTCGCGTCGTCGGGCCGGGCCTTGAGGCCTTCCTCGGCCAGGATTGCGCTGCCGGCATATAGACCGCGATCGAATGTGGCCTTCGCCTTGCTTTCGTAGAAGTCCGCCACCTGGCTGAGCCCTGCCTTCGCGTCCTCGTTCTCCGGATCGGCGGCGAGAACCAACTTGAAGAGGTCAGTGGCGCAATCGCCTTCGGGTTCGTTAAGCCGGCGGCCATTCTCGACCAGTCCAATCTTGACGTACTCCTGGGCACGCGCGATCAGTGTCGCGGCATCGGAGCCCGCGGGCAGTGGGGTGATGAAGCCGGCGGCCGACGACGTGGGATTCGACGTGGGCGTGTCGACTTCCGCCTGTACCGCATCGCCTTCGACCGTATTCGTGGGCGTCACCACCATCGTATCCGCAGATCCCACGGGTGTGTCGCCACTTTCTCGCAGAAAGACGAAAGCCGCCGCGGCCGCGAACGCCAGCGACGTGCCCGCGATCACCAGAGTCTTCGTCGGCGGCATCCGCCGCCGAGGCTCGAAGTCGTCGTCGCCCCGCGTTCCACTCGGATTTGCGGGACGTTTCGGGGGCACCGGCGTCTGCACCTGCTGCGGGCTCGGGCGTGACGAACGCGCAGAGCCCGGACGCCGGTCGCGCATGTCGCGCGCCTGCGGGGCACTGGAAACGAGCTTGTCGAGCCCGACGATGAATGCTTCGCCGTTGGCGTAGCGCTGGTTGGCGTCCTTCGCCATCGATGATTCGATGATCGGCTGCAGCCAGCGCAGCGGTTCCGGGAGTTGGGGTACCGGATGGGTGACGTGCATCAGTGCGATCGTGAACGGGTCCGCGGCTTCGTATGGCGCCCGCTGCGCGAGGCACTCGAACATGACCGCGCCGAGCGCGTACAGGTCGGAGCGTCCATCGACTTTTTCCGCGCGCGCCTGTTCGGGGCTCATGTAGTGAGGCGTACCGATCGACGAGCCGATCTGCGTGGCCATCGTCTTCGAGTCCATCGATTTCGCGATGCCGAAATCCGCCAACACCGCCGAGTTGTCGTTGCGGAAAAGGATGTTGCCCGGCTTGACGTCGCGGTGCACGAAACCTTTCTCATGCGCGAAGTTGAGCCCCGCCGCAATGTCGCGGACCAGTTCCAGCACCTCATGCACCTGCATGCCGCGGTTCATGCGTTCGCGCAGCGTGCCGCCCGGTATGTATTCGGCCGCGAGGTAATAGAGGTTTTCATGACGTCCGATGTCGAAAACCGTCACCAGGTTGGGATGGCTCAGCCGCGCCGTGATGCGACCTTCCTTGAGAAAGCGGTCGGCGAACTCCTGGTTGGCCGCGAGCGCCGGCGCCATGACCTTGAGCGCGACTTCACGATCCAGCGATTCCTGCACTGCGAGGTAAACCGACGCCATTCCGCCCACGCCGAGCGGTTGCAACACGCGGTAACCGGGGATGTTCACAGTTTCCGTCATGCGCAGGTCCAGACCGTTCGAAAAAGCGATTGCCCAACCATAGCAAACGCCATCCGGCGCCGCATCCGCGGCGCGCGACCGCCGCGCGAGATCGCGGCTCCAAGGTCATCGATACAGGCGGCGCGTGGTTGGCCGCCCGCGGCGGCTCAGCGTGCGGCGGCGCGCACCTGCCGCAAGGCCGAGACGAAGCGACTCATGTCATAGCTTTCATCGCGTTCGACCGCCTTGTACAGACCGTCGACCCGGGACTGCAGGCCCTTCGTCTTCTCGGGGTCCATCGCCCCCGCGTTCTCGAATGCCACCACCACCGACTGCACCGCCATGCTGGCCTGTTCCGCTGCAGCGTAGTCGCGGAACTCGCCCGCATCGGCATCACGTATCAGGCTGTCGAGGATCGGACCCAGACTGTCGGCACCGAACTCATATGCTCCTACGGTCGGCAAGGATGTACGGATGTCGTCGCGGAGCCGGCGAGCGGCGCTGGCGGTGGCGTCGCGACTGCGAGTGGTCGCCTGGTGGAGTTCGCGAATGCGGGAGCGCAGCCGAGCGGAAGCCGACGGATCCGCAACCGCCAGCACGTGTCGATACATCACGAGGTTCGAGTCGTTGAGCCGCACCACGCCCGGTCCGAGCCCGGTGCCCTGACGCGGCGCCCAGCGCTTGCCGGACATAGGCCGATGGCAGGCGTGGCAATCAAAGAGCACGAGCTCGGGGAAGATGCCCTGCGTGCCATGCCGGGGATCCAGCAACACGTCGAGCAAGTTCGACGCGGCGACTCCCTGACCCACGCCCCAATCGCGCAACCCATTGAATCGACCCTTGCGCTTTTCGTAGTCGGCGTCGATCGTGTAGTGCGGATTGAGCCAGGTGAAGGTGTCGAGTTCGAATGCAAGGCGTGGATGTCCCGCGCCCATGATGCGATGCGTGATCATCCGTTCGGGCGTGCCCATGTGGCAGCTGAGGCAAAGCTCGGCGCGGGCGACGGGATCCTCGGTCGGATACAACCCCGCGGCCAGGTTGTCCGCGTGCGAAACCTCGCACGCCGACCGCAAGGTT
>JBKJSW010000197.1:0-3029 GCA_046595765.1 Ahniellaceae bacterium | reverse complement strand
ACTTCGCTGACCAGCTTCGGCAGATCCTTGCTCGATACGCGCACTTCGAATTCATTCTGCGAATTGCGCCGCGCCTGCGCCAGGCGTTCGCGACCGCGCACCGTATCCGCGGCACGCTGCTCGACGAGGTCGGTGCGCTTGCGATGGCGCGTCAGGAAATCGGTGAAGTCCGCTTCAAGGCGCTGGAAGACGCTCGGGTCTTCGTCGAATTCCTGCAGCAGCGCCTCGACCACGCTCGACACCTTGGTCAGCAGGCGTTCGTCCTGGTCGACTTCATCCTGGTAGCCCACGGTGGCATTGGCCATCTCGTTGAGCAGTCGACGGGCGGGATGGGTGCGCTGCAGAAACAGATGGCGGTCCATCAGCGCGAGCTTGATGTAGGGCACCATCAGCCGGCTGAGCAGGGACTTGACCTTGGGATGGAGGTTGCGATCGTCGAGGATCACCTCGAACAGCATCCCCACCAGGTCAATCGTGTCCTCGTCCGCGTGCGCGAAATGTCGGCGCTTAGGGTCTACGCCGACGGCGCGCGCCTGTGCTGCCAGCGACGCTTTCACCTGCTGCAGCGAGGCGACCTCGGCGTAGGTCCACTCGTGTGAATCCTGCGGAAGGGATTGAGCCTGCAGGAGGGTCAGGATGGAGCGCAACTCGTTGCCCGACATGGGCAGCGGGGCATGCGGCGCGAAGCTCTGCGAGGACGCCACGCCGTGGCGACCCTGGAGCAGCGACAGCACCGCGGAATAGACCTCGCTGTCGCCCGCCTCGGTCGCTGCCGCGCGCTGCGCGCTGGCGTAACGTCCCTGTTGCGCGAAATCCGCGACGTCGGTGGACGCACCCGCACCGGCGGCAGCAGCGACCGATGCGGAGGCGGCGCCCCGCGGCTCGTCCCTGCGCACGCCCATCCGCAGCGTCGGCAACACGCCCGCCGCGAGCAGCGCCGCGTTGACCTCGACGTAAAGCTTTTCGCACTGCTCAAGGGTGGCGCGTTCGAAAAGCTTGAGCAGGATCAGGCGCACGTCCGGCACAAGATCCACGTCGCGTAGCGAAGCGCGCATCATCAGAGCCAGCGAGCGTGGTGCGATCGGGTTGTTGTGGTCGCCGACCTGGTAGCCGCCGCCCACGAGCGCCGTCATGCGTTCGTTGATCGGGAACAGCATGCGCGATGCAAAGCCATGCACCGCACTGACGATGGAGGCGATGGCGATCTCTTCCTCCATTTCCTCGTCGGTTACCAGCTGCAACGAGTCGCCGTTCTCGCCGCCCGCATCCGCGAAGTTTTCGCGGCGCTCTACGCGGGCAAATGCGCGGCGCAGCGCCTCGCTGAATGCTTGCTCGACCTGCCCGCGAAGGCGGCGCAGGATGCGCATGCCGGAAAAGTAATCAGACTGCATCGAGCTGCGATCGGACTTCTGCGCGAGCTCGAATAGCGTGTTGTCGGCTGCTTGCAGGACGCCGTTGACGGTGGCGGACAAATGGCGTTGCGCAATGGCGCGCGCCTGGTTCATGGCCATCGCCGCTTGCGGCCCCAGAAACGAGTTGGCGCTGGTGGAGTCCTTCGGAATCGGGCCACGTTCGCGCAGACTCACCACTTTCGCCGCCGAACGATCGGCGCCCTGTCCATCATCGACCGCGCTCATCCGCTTCTTCCAAGGGGACTACGTGCGCGAGAGTACGGTTGATGCAGGACAACTATGTGAAGCCACCGAGTAGAATTTATCGGGAATGTGGCGTGGCGCACACAAAATGCGGCAACCGTCCGGGGACAGTCATGGTGGCGTCAGCTGACAGGCATTAAGCAAAATGTGTGCCGTTCTTGGCTGATAAGCTCCCCTGATGAAGCTCCCGGCCCTCGATCTCCTTGCTTCGCGTCGATCAGTGCCGAGCAAGTTCCTCGACGAACCCGCCCCGTCCCGTGACGAGTTGACGGCACTCGTCACCGCCGCGATTCGCGTGCCCGATCACGGTCGTCTCGAACCATGGCGACTCATACGGGTCGAGGGTAATGCACGCGGCCGTTTGGGCGCACTGTTGGCCGGCATCCATGGCCAACGGGATCCGGACGTCAGCGACGCCGCCCTTGAGAAGGATCGCCAGCGATTCAACCACGCGCCGCTGGTGCTCGTCGTGGTGGCCGTGCTCACCGTGCCGCACAAGGTGCCGGAAATCGAGCAGATGCATTCCGCTGGCTGCGTGGCGTACAACCTCCTGCTGGGCGCGCAGGCGCTCGGCTTCGGTGCGCAGTGGCTCACCGGCTGGGCCGCTTACGATGGTGACGTGCACGCGGCGCTGGGTCTCGCGGGGCACGAACGCATCGTCGGGTTCATCCACATCGGTACGCCGGCGGAACCGGTGGAAGAGCGGGCGCGACCCGATGTGGCCACGCGCATGAGCGACTGGTACGGCCCGGCGACGTGACGTTCGAGGCGCAGCTCGTCGATGCGAGCATCTACGTGTTCCGCGCGTGGCATTCGGTACCGCCAACGATGCACGACCGCGACGGCCACCCGGTCAACGCCGTCTACGGCTTCCTCGGCTTCGTGCTGCGCTGGCTCGAGCAGGCACGCCCGACCCACGTAGCGCTGGCGTTCGATCAGTCACTGACCACGTCGTTCCGCAATGACATCTATCCGCCATACAAAGCCAATCGCACGTTGCCACCGGCGGAACTCGAGCGCCAGTTCGCCTACTGCGCCGCCCTGGTCGAGGCGCTCGGACTGCCGATGTTGTCGTCTGCGGTGTACGAGGCCGACGACCTGATCGGCAGCGCGGCGCGGGTGCTGCGTGCGCAAGGCGCGCGCATCACGGTGCTCACCGCCGACAAGGACCTCATGCAGGTGCTCGAAGGCCAGCACGATGCCTGCTGGGACTTCGCGCGCGACACGCGCTGCACGCGCGATGGCGTGGTTGAGCGGTTCGGCGTGGCCCACCACCAGATCGCCGATTTCCTGGCGCTGACCGGCGACGCCGTCGACAACATCGCCGGAATACCCGGCATCGGCCCCAAGACGGCGGCGCAGCTGCTGTCGCAC
>JBKJSW010000335.1:0-7839 GCA_046595765.1 Ahniellaceae bacterium | reverse complement strand
GCGCGCGTACGCGGTCAGCGGCTCGCCTTCCACGTATTCCATCACCAGGTACGGCAACCCTTCCCCGCCCACGCCGCCGTCGATCAGGCGCGCGATGCCCGGATGCTCGAGCCGCGCCAGGATGCTCCGCTCCTGCACGAAGCGCCGGATCACGTCTTCGGTGTCGACGCCACGCCGCAGGAGCTTGAGCGCCACCCGCTGCGCAAAGTCGCCGCCCACCCGTTCCGCCAGGTACACCTCGCCCATGCCGCCGCGGCCTACCCGCCGCAGCAGGCGGTAGTCGTCGATTGATTCGCCGCTGCGGTCGTTGGGCACTTCCGTCAGTGCCAACGCCGCCGCGCCGAGTTGCGAGGTCGCGTGCAGGGCTTCGCGCCAGTCACCGTCGAGGGTGGGCGACGGTCCACGGTGCGCGGCGAGCATGCGGCGCAAGTTCGGCAGCAGTTCGGGTTCGACGTGCTGCAACTCCTCGAGTCGTCGCGCGCGAGCGGAATCGTCGAGATCGACGAGTTCGTCGAACAGAGTCGACATCCGCTGCCACAGCGCGGCCGCGGCCAAGGGCTCGCTCACAGCTCGATTTCCGCGAGCAGGAATGCGCGTGCGCGATGCCAGTCGCGTTCGAGCGAGCGCTCTGAACGATCGAGTATGCGGCTGAGTTCCTTGAGATCGATGCCGCCGTAGAAGCGCAGCTCGACCAGGCGCGCGAGTGCGGGATCGATAGCCGCGAGCCGCTCCAGCGATTCGTCCAGCGCCAGCAGGTGATCGGCGCGCCCGTCCGCGGCCACTTGCAGCGCGCCCGAGTCGAGCGACTGGATGTCGATCGCCCGACCGCGCTTGTGCGCGGCGCGCTCGCGCGCGTGGTCGATCACGATCTGGCGCATGGCGCGCGCGGCGACCGCGAAGAAATGTTCGCGGTCGCGCTGGTTGAGCGATTCGGGTTTGCGCAGCTTGAGGTAGGTATCGTGCACCAGCGACGTGGTGTGCATGCCGCCGTCACCACTGCGCAGCACGCGTCCCGCGAGCCTGTGCAGGTCCGCGTACACGGCCGCGAATAGCTGGTCGGCCGCCTGCTTGTCGCCGGCGCCTGCGCGCCCTATCAGTTCCGTCAATGGTTCCGTAGCCGACATGCACACCGCCCCCGATGAACGCGTGTGCACCGTCGCACACGCGCGCCGCGACGGCAATCGCGACGCACGCGGCGAAGGGCTCGTAGGGTGTTGGCGCGATCTCCGTCCGGTCCGTGCACACCGGATCCGTGCCCGTCTGCTCCTGCGCAGCATGTGGGGCACGGATTCGCTTCATGGCACCACCACTTCGAATCCGTTGGCGAAAATATCGCCACTGAGGGGCGCTCCGATTACGGGCATGACCCCGATCGAATCGCTCATCGGCGACTCCACACCGCGAATCGAGTAACTCGTCACGGCATAGGTGCGACTCACGCCGAACTGCGCAGAAAGGTCCAGGAAGCCGTTGCCCGGCGAACTGCCCAACGGGGTCCATGCGTTGCCTTCGCGCCGGTAAACGCGGAACCCGGCGATACGAGGATCGGTAATTGCGTCCCATCCGAGTTGCACGGGCGCGTACCCGGGCGTCGTGAAGCTTGCGAGGCCAGCGGGCGTCGGCAAACCCGGGAATTCCCGCGAGCCAATGTTGTTGGTTCCGCTGAGTTCGATCATGTCATCGGCCGGCACTACCTTCGCGTAGAGGAAGTGCTGCTCGTCGGCGAATGCGGTCGCGGGCGCATTGAAGTTCATTACCAGGTCACGACTGCCACCTGCTGCCAGGTCTGCGAGGTTAGCGGTGGCGAGAGCGGGGCCGGTTCCCGTCGCGAGGTTCCAGCGCAACTCCACCTTGGCAGTCCCGTCTCGCGAAACCGCAAAGGCGTCGCCCCGGTTGCCGATGCGCACGGTGGCCTGGATCGCCGCCCCAGGAGCAGGCGTGGCGACGTTGGTAAGTACCGACTCCACCACGAAGTCGGGTGCCGCCGGCAGTGCACGCATTTCGACATCGCCAATGGTTGCTACGCTCTTGCCGTACGCGACCTGTGTATCGAACCCTGCCGCCCGCACGGCTGCCTCGATCTCGCCCAACTGGGGCGGGACATAAATCGTCGCGAGCGTGACTATCTCCTCACTGCCGGGGTTGAACGCGGTGGCCACGCCGAAATGGGTGGCGCCGTCGGCGCTGATTGGAATCATCCGCGCGACGCCGGTGGTGGCATTGACCTGTATGTCGAGCAGATCGCCGGAGCTGATGACGGTGCCGAACGGATCGCCCGGCCGCACCGGCTCGCCGTCGCCGCCGCGGAACTGGAACGTACGCATCACCACCGACGAATCGCCATTTGCGGTCGCGACCAGTTGCGGACGCTCGCCATAGATCCCACGGCCGAATGGATCGGCGACGCGGTTCCACGTCCAGGTGCAGTTACCGAACGCGCAGTTGGCGCGCGCGACATGCAAGGCCTGGCGCGTGCCGATCGGGCCGGTGCCAACGTCCACCTTGGTGAACGCAACCGTTGCGGACGTTGCGCCGCGCGTGGTCAGGGAAGGCGCGAGGATGCCGGTGGGCAGTCCAGTGACCAGCTGCGCTGCGCCCTGGCCCAGGTTGCGCATCGCGAGGCGGCGACGCGGCAGGTCGCTCGGATCGGCACCCTGCACCTGCACCCACACCACGAACGGATTCGCACCGAGGTAGGCGACGTCCGGCGTGATGTCCTGCACGCCCGAGAATGTGGACACATCCTGGACCGCGGACCATCCGGTCGCGGGGGCATACTTCGCGAACTTGATGCGATTCGTCGGATTGCGATAGTCGCCGCTGTCGTCGCGCTGCCAGACAGCGGTGACCTCTCCGGCTGCCGGGCAGCCGGCGGCGCCTGCGTAGCACGCGGCGAGCGCAGGGAATCCTTCCCCATTGCCTGGCGCGGTCAACGCACGCTTGGGAAGCCAGCCCGCGCCGTTGTAGAGCGAGTACACCACGCGCTGGTTGCGGGTCTGCGTCAACAGGTCAGCGCCCGCTACCGCGCCCGCACTCAATGCGCTTTCAACCCAGACGGCGACCGCGCGGTCCGGGGCGTAATACACAGTTTGCGGCTGGCGCGCATTGGGTGCCGTGCTGAGTATGGTGCTCGCCTGCGGCAGGCCGCTCTCGACCGCCGCGACGGTCAGTCGCTGCGCCGAGTCGAGCATCATCATCTGGCCGTTGCCGTCTTCTCCGAACGCGATGGCCGGATGGCGGTGCAGCTGTCGCTGCTCCACCGAGGTGACCGGCGTGATGCTGGGCGCGACCTGGCCCGCCTTGAGGAGCGACTGGTTCGCGCCCGTGCCGTCGTAGAACGCGCATGAGCTTGGCGTCTGGGTGTTGATGATCGGGTAGGTTTCGGAGATGACCGGTGTCGGGCAGAGGTTGCAGGGATCGAAGTAGCCGGTGAAGGTCATGCCGAGGTAGAAACACGGGCCGGATCGCGTGACGTTGTTGTCCACGATCACGGTCGGCATGGTCGACAGCGCGTAACCCGTGATGTAGGCACCCGCATCGAAGAACAGGCCGAAAAGCACGTCAATGTCCGCACCGAGATTGATGTAGATCCCGAAACGCGCGTCAGTGGTCAGGTCGAGCATTTCCGCGCCGTTGACCTTTTCGAGTTGCCCGTGGAAGAAGTAATCGGCCAACAGGCGCAAGTCAGCGTAGACCTGCGCGCCAAACAGTTCGGGAATACCCCAGGTCCAGCTGAAAAGCGGGATGTTTTCGTCGATGATGGTCTGGTACTCGTTGTTGCCGATCTCGACGAGGTTGCTGCCGTTGGCGAGGTCACCGTCCGCGTCGCGGCTCGCCCCGGGAGTCGCGAACTGCTTCGGATTGGAGCCATCGAACCGCCGCGTGGAGCTCGCGGGGCCTGATGTTGTGATGCGATCGAAGCGCGAGCGCGACGTGCGCGTGTTGTTGTCGCGTCGCCGCGGTTCATTCACGGGCTCGCCATCGATCTGGGACGGCAAGGTGAGCTCGGTACTGCGGTCGTTGAAGACTTCGCCGCTGCGCTCGAAGCGGACATCGTCCAGATCCGCGTCATCAATGCGCATGGAACCACCCGACTGGGTGAGTCCCTCGGGCAATTCCTGCCACTCGAAACAGACATTGCGACGACCGTCACCGCCCTGCGCGTTGATCGATTCGATGAAGCCGCAGGCCTTGCGCTCGGTCGCGTCGCTGCGGAAATAGACGCCACGCGGGAATCGCCAGCTCTGCGACAGCACCCCGTCGATCGCCAGTTCCCAAGTCTCCGACTGGGAAGCGTTCGGGTCGTCCTGGATGTTGCAGCCCTGGACATTCGTCTGCCGCACGAACGTGCCGACGACATTGGGCTGGCCTGTGTTGAGGTTCGGCAGGTAGAGCTTCGCGGAGACGATCGCGCCGCCCGCATCCGGCCGGTGGAAGAAGCGGATGCGACGCACCGGGGCGGTGGTCGTGAATGTGCCCGCCACGCCCTGGAAGTCCACCCAGCGGCCGTAGCCGTTGGAACCGATGCGGGGCACGAAGAAGGCGTCGTTTCCGCGAGTCTGGTAGAGCCACGGGTCCGAGATGGTCACGAAGTCGCCGTCGCCGGCAAACGAATTGGCGAGTACGTTGATGACTGCGGGCCGCGCCTGCACGGTGGTCTGGCCGGTTTTCTCGTTGCGGATCTCGAAAGTGCCGGCGTCGCTGTTGTAGCGGATGCGGAAGCGGCTCGGCCGCTCGATGTTGCTGTTGGATGAGACGAGTTCGCCGGCGCCGAGGTGCACCGTATAGACAGAGAGGAAAAACTCGGACACAGGATTGACCACTGCCGCGCCACAGGCGATGCCGCTGCAGCCGATGCCGCTGATGGACGTCGTTTGCGTGGCCTGCCAGGAACCGGGCGCATCGTTGGCACCGCCCTCCAGCGGGAACTGCGCGAGGCCAGCCGGGTTGGTGAAGCGCCTGAACAGGGTGTCGCCGCATTCGGGCGGCGGAAATTGAAGTGTGTTGAGCGTGCCGATGAGCTGGTTCGACGTCAGGGACGAGGCGCCTTCCCAAGTATGTGAGGGCTGATTGTTGACCGTCAGGCCCGCGCCGCCGGTGCTGAAGGACGATTGCCCACCGCTCGGGGGAGGCGGCATGAAGGTCTGCACAGGCGCGCTCGCGTCGAGCACCGCGTAGGCGCCCTCGAGCGGGACCGAATTGCCGTTGCCGATGTTCTTGCGCACGTTGACAGTGATGTCGGTCTGCGGATCGATCGCATAGTTGGTCGCGGAATTCGGTCCGTCCACGATCTGGGTTTCGAGACGGCCGGTGGTGGAATTCACGCGGTGCGTCGCCACACGCAGGCGACCGGCACCCGAGGGCACCACCGCGGTCATGGCGCCGAAGGATCCGGGCAAGGTATCGAGCGTGAACTGGCCGTCTGATGCGACGGTGAGGCCCGTGGTGGGCAGCGGCGTCATCTGGCCGTTGTTACCTATCCAGAACGCGCTGACCTGGACGTCGGCGGGCGTGGTGTCGTCGGCGAGATTCAATCGGCCCGTGAGGCGAATCGGATCGCGCGGCCGCGGCTGGGGATTGCTGGTGCTGGTGCCGGTGATGTTGGCAAACGTTCCCGTAAACGGCGCGCGTACGGTGATATTGATGGTGCCGCTACGAATTACCGTGCGCCCGGACAACAGTTCGGCGCGCAACGCGACGGTAGCTGGGAAGCTCGTCGGGAAATCCGCAGGCACCAGGAATTTGAACAGGTGAGTCCCGAGAGCGACCGGCGTCGGCCCGGCGACGAGGCGCCCGCTGTACTTCAGCTGTAGCGCGCCGGGCGCCAGGTTGCCGACGGTCGCGACCATGTACTTGCCGGCCTGCGGCTGCGCCGTGAGATTGCTGAAAGTGAGTCCCGAGGCCACCGTGAAAGGCGTGGTGCGGATCAGCGTGCCGCCGGTTGGAGTGAACACCGATGTGCGCAGCAGTGCGATCTCGTAACTTCCAACCGCCACGTTGGGAACGTTGGCGGACGTAGCGGCGGAACTCGCGACGTTGTTCAGCGTCGCGAGCAGCTGGTTTACCGTGCGCCCTTGCCGCAGGCGCAGCTGGTAATCCGCGCCGACGTCGAGGTTCGTCATGCGCATGGTGACGCGGCTGCCTGCGGAGGCGGAACCCGGCGTCACCGTGAGCGCAGTGACACGCGAGAGGCTGGTCACTTCGGCGGCGGTCAGCGCGCGGTTATAGACGCGCACTTCGTCGAGCATGCCGCGATATGCCCGCGTCCCATCCGAGCCGACGCAGGGCGAGAGGCCGAAGGCAAGCGCCGTCGTGACGGCGCTGAAATTGAGCGTGCCGACATTGACGCTGGCGCCTGCCCGGCCGTCGACGTAGACGCGCGCCGAGGTCGCATCGCGGACGATTGCGACGTGGATCCACGGGCCGTCGGTCGCCTCTGCCCGCGCCACGGTCGCGGCGATCTGCAGGGTGCGTGAGAGCTCGAATCCGATCAGTTCCGGAGAGGTGCTGGCGAGTCGTACGTCGAGGTAGTTGGAAATCGTGCAGTCGGCGCGCTTCGACAGCAGGGAATAGCGCTGCAGGTCCGATACCTGCATGAACCACGAGGCGCTGAAGCTGGCGTTGAAGGTGGCGCTTGGGACTCCGAGGAACTGTACGCCGTCATCGATGCCATCGAAGTTGAGCGCATCGCCGATCATGCCGCGGCGATAGGTCGGGTTGCCCACCAGCCGTCCGTTGTATCCATTGGGACCGTCGTCCTGGACGTCGCCGTCAAGCGCGTAGCGCGCAACAAGACCGTTTTCCACGTCCTGTGCGCGCAGGCCTGCGACCAGCGCGAGCAGCAATCCGAACAGGCAGGCGATGCGCACGAAGCAGAAAGAGGCGCTGCGGGGGACAATGGCGGCGCCATCGAAAGCAGCGGCGGTCGGAAGCGGCGACGAAGCGAACGCGTACATGGAATGACCCCTGAAAGGAACGTGTCACCTCCTTCCACGGGGAAAGCGGCCGACAGCCGCCATCCGGGCACAATCGTCGCCTCAGCGCGGGGTTGGGTCTCCCTGGAACGTCGTCCTGCGATCCCTCACGTCGCGGATCCGATCGCTTCGAGGTCGTTGCGCGAACGGATCGTCGCCGGATGCGCCGCGCCGTACACCTCCGCATTGATTCGGAGCGCCTCGGACTGCGCCTGGCGCGCTTCCGGAATTCGGCCCAGCCCCGCGAGGGCTGCAGCACGCGCTTCCTGCGCCTGCGCGACTTCGTCGGAAGGGCCCTTCGACAGCTTCGACAGTGCGGCGAGCGCAGCGTCGGCTTCCACCAGCGCCGCCGCCGGATCGGTACGCGCGAGGATTTGGGCGCGGTTCGCCCGGGTGGTCTGGCAAGTCAGGCTGTCGGGCACGGCGAGGCTGCAACCTGCGTAGGCCGCGTTGGCCATTTCCAGGGCTTCGGCGTGCGCGCCACGACGGTCGAGCGCTGCCGCCAGTCGCCGCCGCACCATGAAGGCTTCCGGATCCTCCAGCCGCTCGTACATTGCGATGCCCTCGCGCATGCGCGCCTCGCCCGCCTGTGTCTCGCCGGCGCGCGCCTCCATGGCGCCCAACTCACCCAGGGCCGAGGCTTTCCGGCCATGGTCGCCAGGGAATTTCTTGCCTGCGATCGCCAGGCGCCGCTCCGCAAGCCGGCGTTCGAGAGCCATGTCGCCGCGGTGGTAAGCGATCGACTCGAGGTGCGCCAGCGGACTTAGGAGCCCGGCGTGATCCGGTCCGTACTGGCGCTCGGTCATGACCATGGCTTCGTTGAACCTGACTTCCGCCTCGTCGAGCCGATTGAGGTCGACCAGCA
>JBKJSW010000180.1:0-4411 GCA_046595765.1 Ahniellaceae bacterium | reverse complement strand
TCGGCAGCACCTGGAAGCCAGGTGTGCCGTGCGCGTAGCGCTGGAATGCCTCCGCGACCTGGATCGCCAGCTCGCGGGTAGGCGTCAACACCATCGCCTGCGGCTTGCGCGAACCCGCCGTCAGGCGGGCAAGGATGGGCAGCGCAAACGCTGCCGTCTTGCCGGTGCCGGTCTGCGCCTGGCCAACGACATCGCGCCCGGCCAGCAGCTGCGGAATGGTCGCGGCCTGGATCGGCGACGGCGACTCGTAGCCAACCGAAGCCAGCGTGGCCAGCAGCGATTCCGGCAAACCGAGATCGCGGAAGGAGCCAAGCTCGAGTTCAACGGCACTCATGTGCGTCTCCGTGCCGCGCCGTGCGCGGCATCAAGTTCCTGGGTGCGCATCGCAAGCGTCAACGCGAAGGTGGCTGTTGCGGGCGCTGGCTGCGATCGCTGCGTGGCCCGGACGGCCGCTGGTGCGTGGGGCGCGGCTGCGCCTGGCCTTCGCGCGCCGTTGCATGCGCGTGTGGACGCCGTGCATGGCGCGCGGGGCTCGGGTTGTTGCGCGGCGGGCGCGCGCCGCGCGGGCTTTCCACCCGGCGTTGCTCGCCGCCACCACCCGTCAGCTTGATCGGGCGTTGTGGCACGAAGCCTTCGATTTCCACGCGCTGGATCTCGCGGCCGAGCAGGCGATGGATCGCACGCAGGCGATCGCTCTCGTCCTGCGCGACCAGCGACACGGCCTCACCGGTAGCGCCCGCACGACCGGTGCGGCCGATGCGATGCACGTAATCTTCGGCGACCATCGGCAGCTCGTAATTGATGACCATCGGCAGCTGCTCGATGTCGAGCCCACGCGCGGCGATGTCGGTCGCCACGAGGATGTTGATGCGACCATTCTTGAAGTCGCCGAGGGCACGCACGCGTGCCCCCTGGCTCTTGTTGCCGTGGATCGCGGCCGCCTTGAAACCGTCGGCCACCAGCTGCTTCACGAGCTTGTCGGAGCCGTGCTTGGTGCGGGCGAACACCAGCGTCTGGCGGCGCGAATCCTGCGCCAGCAGATGCACGAGCAGGTCGCGCTTGCGCTCGGAGTCGACCGGATGCACCCGGTCGGTGATCGCGACCGGCGCGCTGTTGCGCGTCGACACCGCCACCTGCTGCGGATCGCGCAGGAACTGGGTTGCGAGCTCCTTGATCTCGTCCGGGAAGGTGGCCGAGAACATGAGCGTCTGCCGCGAGCGCGGGGTCAGGCCGATGATGCGCTTGATCACGGGCAGGAAGCCCATGTCGAGCATGCGGTCGGCTTCATCCAGCACCAGCATCTCGATGCCGTCGAGGTCGACGCCGCGACGCGCGATGTGGTCGAGCAGACGGCCCGGGGTCGCCACGATGATGTCGACGCCGCGACGCAGCGCATCGACCTGCGGCTGCATGCCGACGCCACCGAACACGGTCATCGTCGACACCTTTAGATAGCGCGCGTAGTCGCGGATGCTGGCCTCGACCTGCAGCGCGAGTTCACGCGTGGGGGTGATGACCAGCGCCCGCGGACGACGCGAAACGCCCCGCGCCGTGCTCTCGACAAACAGCCGCTGCAACATCGGCAGTGCGAACGCGGCAGTCTTGCCGGTGCCGGTCTGCGCGGCCGCGAGCAGGTCGCGACCGATGAGGGCCGGGGGAATGGCCGCGGACTGGATCGGCGTCGGCGCGGAATAGTTCTGGTCGGCGAGCGCGCGCACGAGCGCGGGCGCAAGCCCAAGGTTTACGAAAGACATACGAACTCCTGAAGCGACCAGCGCATGAGTGGCGCGGATCGTGGCTCGACGGCAATCCCGGATTCCGTGTGTCGAGCTGCAGATGGCGGAGCTGCCGAATGGCTTGGCTCCGGGCGATCGCTTCGAACCGTGCGGGTGGTCGACGTACCGCTGCGGAAAAACTCGCAACTTGCGGCATTCGACGACCGGAGGGATCAACGCAGACGGGCGATCGCGGCGCGCACTGTAGCCGAAAGGGGGTTCGAGTGCCATGGGCAACGTACCCGGCTCAGCGGGCGGGCACCCGCAGCCTTGGAAGATACGCCACGTTGCGCAAGCCGCACTCGGCGCAATCCTGCGCGTGGTCGCGTGCAGGCGACGCCCCGGTCGTGTCGCGGGCGGCGCCGCCTGCGCAATGAATCTCAGGCAGAATCGCCCAATCGGTGCGTTGCCCACGAGTTCCGGCCTTGCGTATCACCCTCCAACTGGACGAAGACGACCTGCTGCGCTTCCGTGGCGCGCTGATGCGTGCCGAGGCGCGCGCGGCTTGCGCCGACGCCTGCGACATCATCGACGGAGCCCGGTACGCGCTCGACCACCTGCCGATTGCCAGCGCACCGGGGTACGTGCGGGCGCGCATCGCCGACGTGCAGCGTCTCATCCTCATGATGGAAGACGAGGATTGGTTGCTGCCGCCCGCGTTCCAGACCGCAGTGTTGCGCGCGCTGGCGTATTTCGGCGACCCTGAGGATCTCGTGCCTGACGAAATCAGCGTGATCGGCCTGCTCGACGACGCGATCATGTTGGACATCCTCATCCGCGACTTGCGCGGCATGTTGCGTGCCTACGCGGCGTTCGTGGAGTTTCGTGCGTCCTGGTCGCAACCCGGGCAGGCCAGCGCCGCCGACGCGCGGGTCGCGCGATCGCAGGATTTGGCGACGTGCCGAAAGCGCCTGCAGACGCGCCTCAAGCTGCCTGCGCGGCGCGTTGCGGCTCGAACGAGCTAGAGAAGCGTGGTTGCGGGCGGCGTGCGCGGTGCCTGCCAGCGCACCGCGAGTGCCACGGCTGCGAGCGGCAACAGCACTCCGGCCGCCACCATCCACGTCGGATGCGGGATCTGCCAGGTATTAACCCCGACCATGGCGAGGGTGAGGCCGCCGACGAACCACGCGAACAGCGCCTTGTGGGAGTGCGCCGTCTTGATCGCGACGAGGCTGCCGACGAACGCCCCCAGTGTCCACGCCAGCAGCACGAACAGCAGCGCGCCGGTCGGCAGCGACTGCACGAAAGTCCGCATCACTTCGAGATTGGAAGGGTCCATCGGCGCGGTCGAAGGGAACAGTCGATGGCCGAGGACTTGCACGCCGAGCACCACGAATCCGGTCGCCGCTGCACCGAGCACGACGGCGAGCAGGTTGCGCAGCCACACCATCAGGGTGCGCCACCACCCGTACCGGCGAAACCTGCGGGTGCGGCCGCACTGCCGGCGGAAGCGGTCGTAACGGATCCCGCGAGCAGCCTGGCGTCGGCCATCCGGTTCGTATCCAACACGCGCTTCCCGCTGACAAACCGCGCGCGCCAATAGTTGTTGCTCAGCAGATCGGTGCGTACCCGGCCGCCGGTGCTCGGGGCGTGGATGAAACGATCATCGCCGAGGTAGATGCCGACGTGGTTGACGCGCTTGCGTGGACCGAAGAACACGAGGTCCCCGGCCTTGAGTTCGTCGCGCGAGAGCTTGAGCCCTTCCGCGGACGCCATCTGGTAGGAAGCGCGCGGCAATTTCAGGCCGGCGCTTTCGCGGAACACGTAGCCGACGAAGCCACTGCAATCGAAACCCGTCAAGGGCGAAGAGCCGCCGTAGCGGTAGCGGATGCCGGTGAAGCTCAGTGCGCTCTGCAGCACGCCGCCGAGGGCGCGCGACCCGCGCGAAAGCAGGCTGCCCAGGACGGGTTTGGCGGCGAAATTCGGCGTGGTCTCGAAAGCAGGCGCTTCCAGTTCGATCCGGGCTTGCGGCAGGGCGCGGACGCCGACGGCACCCGGCGCGGAAACGGTAGCGCACCCCTGCAGCAGGGTTGCAAGCATGGCGGCCGCGACGGCCAGCCAGGCAGAGTGCAGAGGGATCAAGCGCAAATGAGTCACTCGCGGCCATAGAGGAGGCCGGAATATGGCTAAATCAGGGCAAGGCCACAAGACTTGTGATTCCGCTGTGAATGTGAGTGGAGCAGTCCTCCCGCCCGTTCAGGTTCCGGACGCGGTTCGAATGGCTGACGTCACCGGCGCAGGACGCTACGCTGCGGCCCTTTTCAGGCATGGGAGCTGCTCGATGCAAGTCGCGAACGGAAAGGTCGCCGTGTTCCATTACATCGTGCGTGACGTGGCTGCTCCGGCCGACGCGGAAGACGTCGATTCGTCGCGCGAACGCGGCCAGCCACTGGCCATCATGGTCGGGGAGGGCGGCTTGATCCCGGGCGTCGAGCAGGCCTTGCACGGCAAGTCCGCGGGCGACCGGTTCGAAGTGATCGTGCCGCCCAGGGAAGGTTATGGTCTGCGCAATGAAGAGGCGGTCCAGCGCGTCCCCAAGAAATTCTTCCAGGACCCGGAGCGCTTGCGCCCCGGGCAGATGACGACGCTCTCGACGCGCGAAGGCGCGCGCCCGGTGACGGTGCTCAAAGTCGGCA
>JBKJSW010000108.1:0-6422 GCA_046595765.1 Ahniellaceae bacterium | reverse complement strand
CACTTTTCCGGAGGGTCGACTTCGCTGGACGCAATCGCGGCCGCAACTCCCATCGTGGCGTTCCAGGGCAATCGTCTTCGCGCCAGACAGACCGCCGCGATGCTCAGAATCGTCGGCGCGCCCGAACTGATCACCGAAAATGCCAGAGAGTATGTCGACCTGGTGAGTCGTCTCCTGCGTGACGACGCCGAGCGGACGCGATTGAGCCAGCTGTTGCGCGGCAATGCCGGACGACTGTTCGACGACAACGCGCCGATCGTCGCGTTCATCAGTTGGCTTGCGAATGTGGGCAAGGTGGCCGAATTCCGCGACGCCCGATCGACCTAGGGTCCCTGCGCAAAGGGCATGGGTCCGCGGATCCCGAGTTCGCGGTGCGACGGCCCCGCCATCAACGCAGCAGGGCGCGAAGCCGGTAGAGGGCCGCGAGCGCCTCGCGCGGCGTGAGCTGGTCGGGATCGAGTTCGCCGATCGCGCTGCGGAGTGCATCCGCTTCCGCGTCGCGTTGCGGCGCGTCACCATGGCCGGAAACGTCTCCTGCGCCGAACAGGCCCAGTTGCGGTGTCGATGGCGTTTGCAGCGTGGATGCCTCGACCAGCCCTGCGGCGGCGGATGCTTCCGCGCGTCGTTCCAGGGATTCAAGCACGGCGCGCGCATGTGCGATCACGGGGCGCGGAACGCCTGCAAGCGCCGCCACCTGCAAGCCGAAGCTGCGATTGGCGGGGCCGTCGCGCACCGCGTGCAGGAACACCAGCCCGTCGCCGTGCTCGAGCGCATCGAGATGCACGTTCGCCACGCCTTCGAGCGTGTCCGCGAGTGCGGTCAGTTCGAAGTAATGCGTGGCGAAGAGGGTGAACGAGCGATTCTCTCCCGCCAGGTGCGTCGCGCAGGCATGCGCCAGTGCCAGACCATCGTAGGTCGACGTGCCGCGGCCGATCTCGTCCATCAGCACGAGGCTGTGCTCGGTGGCGTTGTGCAGGATGTTGGCCGCTTCGGTCATCTCGACCATGAAGGTGGACGCGCCGCGGGCGAGGTCGTCGCTCGCGCCGATGCGGGTGAAGATGCGGTCGATGGGGCCGATGGTCGCGGCATCCGCGGGCACGAAACTGCCGACGTGCGCGAGCAGGACGATCAGCGCGTTCTGGCGCATGAAGGTCGACTTGCCGCCCATGTTGGGTCCAGTGATAACCAGCATGCGGCGATCTGGATTCACCTTAAGGTCGTTGGGCTCGAAAGGTTCGTCGCGAACGGCTTCGAGCACGGGATGCCGACCGCGGATGATTTCAATGCCGGGCGCATCCACCAGCGTCGGCGCGCACCAGTCCAGCGCGCGCGCGCGCGCCGACAGGTTGCCCAGCACGTCGATCTCGGCGAGTGCGGCTGCGAACTGCTGCAGCGGCCCGAGGTGTGCTGCCAAGGAGTCGAGCAACTGCTCGTACAGCGTGCGCTCGCGTACCAACGCGCGGTCGCGCGCAGTCAGCACCTGATCCTCGAACTGCTTGAGCTCTTCAGTGATGTAGCGTTCGGTGTTCTTGGTGGTCTGCCGGCGCGTGAAGTGCGCAGGCACCCGTTCCGACAGCGCACGCCCTGTTTCGAGGTAGTAGCCGTGCACGCGGTTGTAGCCGACCTTGAGCGTGGCGATCCCCGTCGCCACGCGTTCGCGTTCCTCCAGTGCGGCGAGGAAGCTGTTGGCATCGGTCGAAAGTCCGCGCAGCGTATCGAGCTCCGCATCGAATCCGCCTGCGAAGACGTCGCCGTCGCGCAGCACGGCAGGCGGAAGTTCGACCAGTGCGGCGCGCAGCAGTCGTGCGGAATCAGCATGGTCGCCGAGCTCCGCGGCAAGTTCAGCGAGGCGCGGCGAGTCGATGCCGGACAGCAGCGCCTGGACCGCAGGATTGGCCTCCAGCGCATCGCGCAAAGTAGACAGGTCGCGCGGACGCGCGGAACGCAAGGCGATGCGCGCCGCGATCCGCTCCACGTCGCCCAGCCCGTGCAGGACCTCGCGCAGGGGCGTCGATTCTCGCGCCGTACCGAGCGCGCCGACGGCCTGGTGGCGCAGTCGCAGCACGGTGTGGTCGCGCAAGGGCTGGTTGAGCCAGCGCCTGAGCAATCTCGAGCCCATCGGCATTGCGCAACGATCCAGCACGCCGAGCAGGGTATGTTCGCTGCGGCCCTCGGGGTGCGCATCGAGTTCGAGATGTCGCCTGGTCGACGCATCCAGCGCCAGGCCGTCGCCGGGGCGTTCCACGCGCAGCGAAGTCAGGTGTGGCAATGCGCTGCGCTGCGTGTCCTTGAGGTAGGCGAGCAACGCGCCGCAGGCTGCGGTCGCGAGCGGCACCTCGTCGGCGCCGAAGCCGCGGAGGTCGCGCACGCCGAGCAGGTCGGCCAGCGCCCGCGTGGCGGAATCCTCATCGAAGTGCCAGGGCGGCCGCCGTCGCGGAGGGGTGACCGCTGCCGCAGACCACGCGCCATGGTCCGCGCCTTCGTCCACCAGGATTTCCGCCGGCGAGAGCCGCGCCAGTTCGGCGGCCAGCGCCGAAGTGCCTTCGACTTCAGCGAGTGCCAGTCGACCCCCCCCGAGGTCGGACCAGGCGAGTCCGAAACGCGTGCCGCTGGCGTGCACCGCCAGCAGCAGGGATTCGCGGCGTTCGTCGAGCAGGGCCGCATCGGTGACCGTCCCGGGAGTCAGCACGCGGGTCACGCGCCGCTGCATCGGTCCTTTGCTTTCGAGCGGGTCGCCGGTCTGCTCGCATATCGCCACGGATTCGCCGGCGCGCAACAGGCGCGCAAGGTAGCTTTCGACGGCGTGTACCGGCACTCCCGCCATCGGGATCGGCGCGCCGGCCGACGCCCCGCGCTGCGTGAGCGTCAGACCCAGCAACTGCGCGATACGGCGCGCATCGTCATAGAAGAGTTCATAGAAATCGCCCATCCGGAACAGCATCAGGATGTCCGGGAACTCGGACTTCGCGGCCAGGTACTGCCGCATCAGCGGCGTATGCAGGCTCGGGACGGCAGGGGTGGTCTCGATGACGATGGACAATCCTCGGAGGCTCCGACAAGCTCGCTCGCCGGCGGATGCCGGTGAGGTCGCGCCGCGTGGCAGGGCGCGCGATTATCGACCATTACCGCGTCACAGGGGCTCGAAAGATGATGGTTTGCGACGATGCATGGCTGGCCGCGCTCGCCGCCCGCGTGGGCGAACGACTGGCCGCACACCACCAGATGCTGGTCACGGCGGAATCCTGCACGGGTGGATGGATCGCCAAGACCATCACCGATGTTGACGGCTCATCTGCCTGGTTCGATTGCGGACTCGCCGCCTACAGCTACGAAGCCAAACAGGCGCTCCTGGGCGTGCGCGCCGAAACGCTGATGAAGCACGGCGCGGTCAGCGAGGAAACCGTGCTCGAAATGGTGGCCGGTGCACTCATTCATTCCGGCGCGTCGATTTCGGTGGCGGTCACCGGCATCGCGGGTCCGGGCGGCGGCACGGCGGAGAAGCCAGTCGGCAGCGTCTGGATTGGATGGAAGCGGCGCGGTGGATATCCGCGGACGCAGCTTTTCCATTTCGACGGTGACCGGGAAGCGGTGCGAAGACAAACGGTAGGTGCGGCCCTTGAAGGTCTGGAATCCATGGTTCCGGCGACGCACACCTAGCCCGCCGCCAGCCGAAGTCCATTGCGCTCCGGACGAGTGGCGACAGAGGCCGGGCGCATAACTCCGAAATCTCCTACGTCTCGCCGGGTGCATCTCCCGCGTCGGCCTGCGGGCGTGTGGGATAATTTGCGCATCACGCAGATGGCGTGCCGCAAATATCCAGCCTGTCTCAGCTGTCGAGATACGACGCCTGCAGATTGGCCGCTAATGACCTGGAGACCACGATGGACGACAACAAAAAGCGCGCCCTGAGCGCCGCGCTCGGACAGATCGAGAAGCAGTTCGGTAAAGGCGCGGTGATGCGCATGGGCGATCGCGCCGCCGAAGTGCCGGAGGTGATCGGCACCGGTTCGTTGATGCTCGACATCGCGCTCGGAATCGGCGGCTTGCCGAAGGGCCGCGTCGTCGAGATCTATGGTCCGGAATCCTCCGGCAAGACCACCCTGGCGTTGCAGGTGATCGCCGAATGCCAGAAGGCGGGCGGCACTGCCGCATTTGTCGACGCCGAGCACGCGCTCGATCCCGTGTACGCCCAGAAGCTTGGCGTCAAGGTGGAAGAGTTGCTGTTGTCGCAGCCCGATACGGGCGAGCAGGGCCTGGAGATCACCGACATGCTGGTGCGGTCGAATGCCGTCGACATGATCGTCATCGATTCGGTGGCGGCGCTGACGCCCCGCGCTGAAATCGAAGGCGAGATGGGCGACCAGCTGCCGGGCCTCCAGGCACGACTGATGAGCCAGGCGCTGCGCAAGCTGACCGGCAACATCAAGCGCAGCAATTGCCTGGTGGTGTTCATCAACCAGCTGCGTCACAAGATCGGCATGATGATGCCGGGCCAGAGTCCCGAGGTGACGACTGGCGGCAATGCGCTCAAGTTCTACGCATCCGTACGGCTCGACATCCGTCGCATCGGTGCCATCAAGAAGGGCGACGAGGTGATCGGCAACCAGACCAAGATCAAGGTGGTCAAGAACAAGATGGCGCCTCCGTTCCGGCAGGTCATCACCGAGATCCTCTATGGCGAAGGCATCTCGCGCGAGGGCGAGCTGATCGAGATGGGCGTCGAGGCCAAACTCGTCGACAAGGCGGGTGCCTGGTATGGCTACGACGGGGAACGCATCGGCCAGGGCAAGGAAAATGCACGGCAATACCTCAAGGAGAATCCCAAGGCCGCGGCCAAGCTCGAGGCCCAGTTGCGCGACAAGTTCGTCCCGCAGTTGGTCATTGGCGAGGGCGCCGAAGCCGTCGAGGCATAAACCGGGACTCTGTGTTGCCTGATCGCGAGAGGGCCGACGAAAGTGCGCCGGACAAGCCGGCCGCCCGATCCAGTGCGCCAACTCCCGTCGCGCTGGCCATCGCGATGCTCTCGCGTCGAGAGCACTCCCGTGTCGAGATAGTCCGCAAGCTGGTCGCGAAGGGCGTCGCGGATGAAATTGCGGCCGCCGTCGCGGAGGATCTCGCCGCACGGGGTTATCAAAGCGACTTGCGCTTTGCGGACATGCTTGCGCGCACGCGCATCGCCGACGGCTGTGGTCCGTTGCGAATTGGGGCCGATCTGCGCGTCGCAGGTGTCGACGCGGCCATGGTGGCGGTGGCCCAGGCCAGCGCGCTCGAGTATCACGCAGTTGAGTGGCTGGACGTTGCCCGCGAGGCGCTGCGGCGGCGCGGACTCGCCCGGGATCTTGATCTGGCCGGACAGCGCAAGGCGTTCGCTCTGCTGCAGAGGCGCGGATTCGAAGGTGACACCATCCGCGCTGCCCTGCGTCGCACCCACGTGGGCAATGGCTTGACTTAGGCGGCCTGCAGCGCGCTGCTAGACTTCGCGGCCCATCCGCGCCCGATTGATTGCTTGCTCAATCGCCCCCGCAGGATTCTCCGATCCATCGGGCGCGTGCGCCCCTCGAGTTACGGTCCACATGAAAAACACCGCCGACATCCGCCAGGACTTCCTCGAGTTTTTCCGCGAACGCGGCATACGATCGTGCCCTCGAGTCCACTGGTCCCGGGCAATGATCCCACGCTCCTCTTCACCAACGCCGGCATGGTGCAGTTCAAGGACGTATTCCTCGGAGTCGAACAACGCTCGTACCGGCGCGCGGTCTCGTCGCAGCGCTGCGTGCGCGCGGGTGGCAAGCACAACGATCTCGATCAGGTGGGTTACACCGCGCGCCACCACACATTTTTCGAGATGCTGGGCAACTTCTCGTTTGGCGACTATTTCAAGCGCGATGCCATCCTCTGGGCATGGGAGCTGCTGACGAAGGTCTGGGGACTGCCGTCGGATCGCCTCTGGATCACCATCTACCACACGGACGACGAAGCCTTCGCGATCTGGCACGAGCAGGTCGGCGTGCCCACCGAGCGCATCATCCGCATCGGCGACAACAAGGGTGCGCCGTACGCGTCCGACAACTTCTGGCAGATGGCCGACACCGGGCCCTGCGGTCCGTGTACCGAAATCTTCTTCGATCACGGTGCGCACATCTCCGGTGGTCCACCAGGTTCCCCGGATGAAGATGGCGATCGCTTTATCGAGATCTGGAACAACGTCTTCATGCAGTTCGATAGGCAGAACGACGGCACACTGCTGCCGCTGCCGGCGCCTTGCGTTGACACCGGCATGGGTCTCGAGCGCGTTGCCGCGGTGCTTCAGCACGTTCATTCCAACTACGAGATTGACCTGTTCCAGCGATTGATCCACGCGGCTGGCGAGGCGACGGCGACGGCCGATCTCGAGAACAAGTCGTTGCGGGTCATCGCCGAGC
>JBKJSW010000164.1:0-2819 GCA_046595765.1 Ahniellaceae bacterium | reverse complement strand
CACCGCTGCTGAGAAAATGACCGCATCGGCTCAGTCTTCGGTCGAGCCGGCGGCGGCAGTGGCCGTGGCAACAGCCACGGAGGCAACGAAGCCTGCAGGTGAGCAGGCGCCCCTGGCCGTGGCGTCCACGCCACCCGCGGCGATGGCCGCACCAAGTCCCGCCGTCGATGAGCGGCCGGAGGCCGGACCTACCGCTACCTTGCGCGGCGTGCTGAAGCTGGTGGGCAACCGCGGGGTGACGATCGCGCCAGGCGAAGTTGCCGAATCTTTCGTGTACTACCTGCCGCGCAGTGGTGGTGCGAAGTCCGTGCCTGCGCGTTTCGAGATCGAAACCCGAGACAAGCGCTTCGTGCCGGCCACGCTCGTGGTGCCCGTTGGCAGCACCGTCAGGTTCCCCAATCGCGACGTCGTGCTGCACAACGCATTCTCCGTGACGGCCGGCAACGCGTTCGACCTCGGTGTCTACGGCAAGGACCAGGCGCGGGATTACACGTTCCGGCGCGCGGGTCTCGTGATCGTGCACTGCAACGTGCACTATTCGATGCAGGCGGACGTGCTGGTCATTGATTCGCCGTACTTCACTCGGGTGAAAGCTGACGGCAGCTTCGCGTTGTCCGGTGTGCCGGTCGGCAGTGGCGCGCTCTACCTGTGGCATCCCCGCGCGGCCCTGCAGTCGCGCCTGGTCGACGTGCCCACTGACAAGCCGTACCTCACCGACCTGGTGGTAACCAAGCCGCGTGTGCCGCAGCATCTCAACAAGCTGGGCGAGTCGTATCGCGCCGCGCGTGCCGGCGCCGCCCCATGACCTTGAGTTTTCGACTGATGCTGATCACGGCGGCACTCGTGCTCGCTGCGATCGCCACCGTCGCACTGGTGGGCTATTCGCAGGGACGCAGCGCATCGACTGCGCTCGCCCGTGAATCACTGTCGGCAAGCCAGGCCGTCCAGAACTACTTCCAGGAACGCCGTCAACGCGAGCTGGAACTCATTTCAGCGCTGATGGCCAGCGATCCGGCGTTTGTCAGCTACGTGGCGCAGGCGCTGGCAGCGGGCGCGGCGGGCGGCGCAGTCGATTCCGCATCGATCCGCGATCTTCTCAACGATCGTCGCGCGCAACTCGGATTCGACCAGGCCATGGTGCTTGACCCGACGGGCCATGTGGTCGTGGACACCAAGGCCATCGTGCAGGGTCGACGCGATCTGTCCAAGCGCTCGGGCGTGCGTGAATCGCTGCGCACCACGGCGCCGGCCTCCGCGGTATGGGCCGTGGACGGCGAACTCTGGGTGGTCGCGGTGGTGCCCCTGCTCGGCGGTTCCAACGTCGAGGCGTTCCTCGTCACGAGTATGGTGATCGACGACGCGGTAGCCGACGAAATCGCGCAGGTGAGCCGTACGCAACTCGTGTTCGCGGTACCCACAGCGGGCGGATTCACGCACGCAGCATCGACGCTCGATCTTGCCAACACGAAGCAGATGCTGGCAACGCTGGGTCGCGAGCGGGCGCGGCTGCGCGCCGCGTCCGGATCGACCCCCGTTGAATTTGATGCACCAGACGCCGCGGGCGAATTGTGGCGTGCACGCGCATTGCCGATTGGGGCCTCGGAAGAAGGCGCCTGGCAGGTAGCGCTTGTTTCACCCGCTCAGCGGCAGGCCGTGTACGGCGCGGTGGGTCGTTTCGTGGCGGTCAGCAGCGTGATCGCAGTGCTCGCGATCCTGCTGGTGCCGCTTGCGATTTCGCGCACCGTGTTCAGGCCCCTCGGCGTATTGGCGGGCGCGGCGGAGCGCGCCGGGCGCGGTGACTTGCCGCAACCGATCCAGGTCGAGGGCTCGGCGGAAATCGCGCGGCTGACGCGCAGCTTCAACCGGCTGCTCGCGGACCTTCGCGAGCAGCGCGATATCGAGAATTACGTGGGCGAACTCGCCGATGCGCGTGGCGAGCGCGGTGTCGGCGGCGACGATCCCACGCCGTCGCCGGGAGGCGAGGCGCGCGGCTGGCTGCAGCCCGGCATGATTTTCGCCAAGCGCTACGAGATCCGATATCTGGTCGCTCGAGGCGGGATGGGCGTGGTGTATCGGGCCTACGATCGCGAATTGAACGAGGCGGTGGCGCTCAAGACCCTCGCCATCGACTCGCCTGGAGGCGCGCGCCTTGCCGAACTTCTGCGCAGCGAGATCCGCTCGGCGCGCCGCGTGACCCATCCGAACGTCGTGCGCACCTTCGATTTCGGCCAGGAAGACAAGGTCGTCTATATCTCGATGGAGTACGTGCAGGGCGTGACGTTGCGCGATGCGCTGGTGAAGACGGGTCGTGTGCGCTACTACGCGGGGTTGCGTATCGCCAGGCAGCTCTGCGCCGGTCTCGGCGCCGCCCATCGCAGCGGAACCCTGCACGGCGACATCAAGCCGAGCAACGTCATGCTGGAGTACAACGGCAACGCCAAGCTCATGGATTTCGGAGTGTCGCGTTCGTCCGGTGGCAAGCTCGATGCGCGAACGCAGCAGCATACGTTCGCAGGCACACCGGCGTACCTGTCGCCCGAACAGGCGCTTGGCCGCGAAGCGAGCGAGCGTTCTGACATCTACTCGCTCGGCATTGTCTTCAGCGAATTGTTCACTGGCAACCTGCCGATTTCGGGCAACGACACCAGCGAACTCATCCTCAACCATGTGTCGCAACCGCCGATCAAGCCCTCGGAATTCTGGCCGGAGATCCCGCCGCAGCTGGAAGCCATCATCCTTCGTTGCCTGGAGAAAGAACCTGCGAACCGTTATCCAAATACCGACGCGCTGCGCGACGACCTCGAGCGTTTGCGTGTCTA